>JBKOZX010000092.1:0-9332 GCA_046726115.1 Actinomycetota bacterium
CTGTCGCGTCGTGCAGCTCAAGACGCCCGAGCGTGACGGGTACGCCGCCGTCCAGCTCGCGTTCGGCGATACCAAGCCCACACGGATCACCAAGCCCGAGCTCGGTCACCTGAAGGCCGCGGACTCCGGCCCCGCCAAGCACCTCGCCGAGCTGCGCGTCGACGACTTGTCGGGCTTCGAGATCGGCCAGGTGCTCGCCGCCGACGTGTTCGCGGCCGGAGAGCGGGTCGACATCACCGGGATCAGCAAGGGCAAGGGGTTCACCGGCGTCATGAAGCGCCACAACTTCCACGGCCAGGGGGCCAGCCACGGCACGCACAAGAAGCACCGTGCCCCCGGCGCGATCGGCGCGTGTGCCACGCCGTCCCGCGTGTTCAAAGGCGTGCGCATGGCGGGCCAGCACGGCAACAGCCGCGTCACCACGCTCAACCTCGAGGTCGTCGAAGGCGACCCCGAGCGCGGGTTGCTCCTCGTGCGGGGATCCGTACCCGGCCCGACGGGCAGCGTCGTGTTCGTGCGCGACGCCGTGAAGGCCAACGCCGGCAGCAAGCGAGCGGAGCAATGAAGGTCGACGTGACGACCGTGCACGGCGCCAAGGCCGGCAGCGTCGATCTGCCCGACGCGGTGTTCGGCATCACGCCGAACCGGTCGGTCCTCCACCAGGTCGTCACCGCCCAGCTCGCCGCCGCGCGCTCCGGCACGCACAGCACCAAGACCCGCGCCCAGGTCAAGGGCGGCGGTGCCAAGCCCTGGCGCCAGAAGGGCACGGGTCGCGCCCGCCACGGCTCCATCCGCTCGCCGCAGTGGCGCGGCGGCGGCATCGCCCACGGTCCCGTCCCCCGCAGTCACAAGCAGCGCACCCCGAAGAAGATGGTGAAGCTCGCGCTCCACTCGGCGCTGTCGGACCGCGCCGCCGGCCAGCGGGTGATGGTCGTCGACGACTGGGGCATCGACGAGCCGAGCACCAAGCGGGCCGTCGAGATTCTCGACGAGCTCGGGCTCCGGAAGCCGGACGCCCGCGACCCTCGCGCGCTGCTCGTTCTTGACCGCGGCGAGGTCTCGACGTGGAAGTCGTTCCGGAACCTCGGGCCGCGCGTCGCCATCGTGCTCCCCGAGGAGCTCAACGCCTACGACGTCCTCGTGAGCGACTGGCTGGTGTTCAGCCAGGCGACGCTCGACGCCTTCCTCGCACGCGGGAGAGAGCAATGAGCGCGCGCAACCCCCGCGACGTCATCATCCGGCCCGTCGTGTCGGAGAAGTCGTACGCCGCTTACGACGCCAACGTGTATACGTTCCTCGTCGCGCCCGACGCCAACAAGATTCAGATCAAGCAAGCGGTCGAGGAGATCTTCGGCGTGAGGGTCACGAACGTCAACACGGTCAACCGCAAGGGCAAGCGCAAGCGCAACCGGCGCACAGGCGACTGGGGCAGGCGCGCCGACCAGCGGCGGGCGATCGTGTCGCTCGCCGAGGGCGACAGCATCGAGATCTTCGGGAGCTGACGATGCCGATCCGCAAGCGCAAGCCGACCAGCCCGGGCCGCCGGTTCCAAACTGTCTCCGACTTCTCCGAGGTCACCCGGGGACGGCCCGAGAAGTCGCTCACCAAGTCCAAGAAGCGCTCGTCCGGCCGTAACGTGTACGGCCGCATGACGTCGCGCCACCGCGGCGGTGGGCACAAGCAGAAGTACCGCGTGCTCGACTTCCGGCGCGAGAAGGACGGCGTCCCGGCCAAGGTCGCCGCCGTCGAGTACGACCCCAACCGCAACGCCCGCATCGCGCTGCTGCACTACCGGGACGGCGAGAAGCGCTACATCCTCGCCCCGGCCGGTGTCGGTGTCGGCGACATGCTCCAGAGCGGCCAGGGCTCCGAGATCCGGCCCGGGAACGCCCTGGCGCTCCGCTACATCCCGGTCGGCACGACCGTGCACAACGTCGAGCTCAAGCCCGGCGCGGGCGGCAAGCTCGCGCGCGGCGCCGGCGCCGCCGTGCAGCTCGTCGCCAAGGAAGGCGCCTTCGCCACGCTGCGCCTCCCCTCGACCGAGATGCGGCGGGTGTCGATCGACTGCCGCGCCACCGTCGGCCAAGTCGGCAACGTCGAGGCGGGCCTGGTCCAGATCGGCAAGGCCGGTCGGAACCGGTGGAAGGGCCGCCGGCCGCACACACGCGGCGTCGCCATGAACCCGGTCGACCATCCGCTCGGCGGTGGCGAGGGCAAGAGCTCCGGCGGTCGCCACCCGGTGACGCCCTGGGGCAAGCCCGAGGGCCGCACCCGCCGCAAGGACAAGCCGTCCGACAAGCTGATCATCCGCCGCCGGCGGCGTCGCCGCGGCTCCCGGGGGAGGTAGGCGATGCCGCGCAGCCTGAAGAAGGGGCCGTTCGTCGACGATCACCTGCGGGTGAAAGTCGAGGCGATGAACGCGTCCGGCGACCGGAAGGTCATCAAGACGTGGTCGCGGCGCTCGACCGTCACCCCCGAGATGGTCGGCCACACGATCGCCGTGCACGACGGCCGCAAGCACGTGCCCATCTACATCTCCGAGGCGATGGTCGGACACAAGCTCGGCGAGTTCGCGCCGACGCGGACGTTCCGCGTGCACGCCGGCGCCGAGCGATCGGCACGAAGGGGGCCTGCGCCAAGTGCCTGAGACCCGCGCCTCGCTCCGTCACCTGCGCACGTCGCCGACCAAGGTGCGCGAGGTGCTCGGTCTGATCCGCGGCCGCGAGATCGACGACGCCCGCGAGCGGCTCCGGTTCTCGACGCGCGGTCCCGCCGGCGAAGTGCTCAAGCTCCTCGACTCGGCGGTTGCGAACGCCGAGAGCAACCAGAGCCTTCCCGAGGACGAGCTGTTCGTCGCCCGGGCTTACGCCGACGAGGGGCCGACGCTGAAGCGGTGGCGGCCGCGGGCGCGGGGCCGGGGCACGCGCATCCGCAAGCGGACGTCCCACGTGACGATCGTGCTGTCGCGGTACTCCGACGAGGAGCTCGAGCACCGGCGACACCGCGAGGCCGCTTCCGGGCCGACCCGCCGACTGCGTCGCCCGACGCGCCGCCGTCGGGTGCGCGAGGTCGACGAGGAGTTCGAAGAGGAAGCGGTGCACGAGCACGACGAGGCCGAAGGTGACGTCGCGCTCGCCGACGTTCCCGACGTCGACGACGTCGAGGCGGAGCCGGTCGAGCCGGCCAAGAAGGCGCCCGCGAAGAAGAAGGCGCCGGCCAAGAAGAAGGCCACCACAGCCAAGACAGCCAAGAAGACCACCGCCAAGAAGCCGCAGAAGACGTCGAAGAAGACCACGAAGAAGAAGGACACCTGATGGGCCAGAAGGTCAATCCGTACGGGTTCCGCCTCGGCATCACCACGGACTGGAAGTCGCGGTGGTTCGCCGAGAAGGGGGAGTACAAGGAGTCGCTGATCGAGGACTGGAAGATCCGCGACTACCTGCGCCGCCAGCTGCCGCACGCCGCCGTCAGCCGGGTCGAGATCGAGCGCACGCGTGATCGGCTGCGGGTCGACGTGTACACGGCGCGCCCGGGCATCGTCATCGGCCGCCGCGGCGCCGAAGCCGACCGCCTGCGCGCCGGTCTTCTCGAGATCACCGGCAACCCGAAGATCCATTTCAACATCCAGGAGATCAAGCAGCCCGAGCTCGACGCCACGCTGATCGCGCAGGGCGTCGCCGACCAGCTCGCGGGGCGCGTGTCGTTCCGCCGGGCGATGAAGCGCGCCGTGCAGACGGCGATGAAGGCGGGCGCCCAGGGCATCCGGGTGCAGTGCGGAGGCCGGCTCGGTGGTGCCGAGATGAGCCGCAAAGAGTGGTACCGCGAGGGCCGGGTGCCGCTGCACACGCTGCGCGCCGACATCGACTACGGCCAGGCCGAGGCGCGCACCACCTTCGGGCGCATCGGCGTGAAGGTGTGGATCTACAAGGGCGACATCCTCCCGTACAAGTCGGCGGCCGAGGACAAGATCTCCAAGGAGGCCGCCATGGCCGTCGGCGAGACCGCCGGCCAGGGCCCGAGCGGGCGCCGCGTCGTCAGCGCCGGCGGCGGGCGGCGGCGCCCCGCGGCCGAGGCCGAGCCCGTCGTCGAGGCACCCGAGGAAGAGGTGCCCGCCGAGGAGGCCAAGCCGTTGGTCAAGGAGGCGGACCCCGCCCTCGAAGCACTGCTTGCCGAGGAAGAGGAGATCGAGCGCCGCACCCGGCGCGAGCACCACGAGGCGCCGAAGTTCCACGGCGACGAGGAGTGAACCCGGCCCGATGCTGATGCCGAAGAAGGTCCGCCACCGTAAGGCCCAACGGGGCCGTATGTCCGGGACGGCCAAGGGTGGCACGCGGGTGCACTTCGGTGACTACGGCATCCAGGCGCTCGAGCCGGGTTGGATCACCAACCGCCAGATCGAGGCGGCCCGGATCGCCATGACTCGCTACATCAAGCGGGGCGGGAAGGTGTGGATCAACATCTTTCCCGACAAGCCCGTCACCCAGAAGCCGGCGGAGACGCGCATGGGCTCGGGGAAGGGCAACCCCGAGCACTGGGTCGCGGTGGTGAAGCCGGGCCGGGTGATGTTCGAGCTGTCGGGTGTGCCCGAGAGCGTTGCGCGCGATGCGATGCGTCTCGCGATGCACAAGCTGCCGATCAAGACCCGCTTCGTCCTGCGTCAGGAGGAGGCATGACGAAGGCGAGCGAGCTGCGCGAGCTCAATGACATCGAGCTCGAGCACCGGCTGACCGAGGCCAAGGAAGAGCTGTTCAACCTGCGGTTCCAGAACGCCACCGGCCAGCTCGACAACACCTCGCGCCTCGGACACGTGCGCAAGGACATCGCCCGCTTCGAGACGCTGCTGCGTGAACGCGAGATCAGCGCGGCCGAGGCGCTCACGCCCGACGAGGAGTCACCGGATGCCTGACGCGACCGACGAACGGAACAACCGGCGCAAGGTCCGAGAAGGCATCGTCGCGTCGACGAAGATGGACAAGACGGTGGTGGTCACGGTGGTCGACCGCGTGCGCCACCGCCGGTACGGCAAGACGCTCCAGCGCACCCGCCGCCTCTACGCGCACGACGAGGTCAACGACGCGCGCGAGGGCGACCGAGTTCGGGTGCAGGAGACGCGGCCGCTGTCGCGCCAAAAGCGGTGGCGGGTCGTCGAAGTCCTCGAAAGGGCGAAGTGATCCAGCAGGAGAGCCGGCTCAAGGTTGCCGACAACTCGGGCGCCCGCGAGGTCCTGTGCATCAAGGTCCTCGGCGGCACCCGGCGGCGTTACGCGGGCATCGGCGACATCTTCGTCGCGACGGTCAAGGAAGCCGTCCCGGGCGCGGCGGTGAAGAAGGGCGAGGTCGTCAAGTGCGTGGTCGTGCGGACGCGCAAGGAGCGGCGGCGCCCCGACGGCAGCTACATCCGCTTCGACGAGAACGCCGCCGTGCTCATCAACGAGCAGCTCCAGCCCCGCGGCACCCGCATCTTCGGGCCCGTGGGCCGGGAGCTGCGCGACCGGCGCTTCATGCGGATCGTCTCGCTCGCCCCGGAGGTCCTCTGATGAAGACGACGAAGGTGCACCTCAAACTGCGGAAGGGCGACCGGGTGCGGGTGCTCTCGGGCAAGGACGTCGGCAAGGAAGGGGAGATCACCCGCGTGCTGACCGACTCGAACCGCGTCATCGTCGACGGGGTCAACGTGGCCAAGAAGCACCAGCGCCAGACCCGGGCGACGATGCAGGCCGGCATCATCGACAAGGACATGCCGATCAACGCCGCCAACGTCGCGATCCTGTGCGACAAGTGCGGCCCGACCCGCATCGGCTACCGGTTCGACGACGACGGCAAGAAGATCCGCGTCTGCAAGAAGTGCGAAGGCGACCTCTGATGGCCGAGGCGACGCGCGAGCACCCGCGCCTGAAGCAGCGCTACGACGCCGAGCTGCGTCCACAACTCCAGCGCGAGCTGGGGTTGCGCAACGTCATGGAGGTGCCGCGCCTCGAGAAGATCGTGCTCAACTGCGGCGTCGGCCTCGCCACCCAGACGCCGGCCCTGCTCGACGGCGCCGTCAACGACCTCGGCGTCATCACCGGGCAGAAGCCGCTCGTCACGCGGGCCAAGAAGTCGATCGCCGGGTTCAAGCTCCGGGAGGGAAACCCGATCGGCGCCAAAGTGACGCTGCGGGGCGACCGGATGTGGGAGTTCTACGACCGGCTCGTCAGCCTGGCGATCCCACGCATCCGCGACTTCCGGGGCATGAACCCGCGCGCGTTCGACGGGCGCGGCAACTACACGTTCGGCGTCACCGAGCAGCTGATCTTTCCGGAGATCGACTACGACAGCATCGACACCGTCCGGGGCATGGACATCACGATCGTCACGACAGCCGGCACCGACGACGAGGGCCGCGCGCTCCTGAGCGCGCTCGGCTTCCCGTTCCGTCGGGAGACCGGCAGCCAGAGCGAGGGGTAGTCAATTGGCAAAGAAGGCGCTCATCCAGAAGCAGCAGCGAAAGCCGAAGTTCAAGGTGCGGGCGTATACGCGCTGCCGGCGTTGCGGCCGGGCGCGGTCCGTCTACCGACGCTTCGGGCTCTGCCGCATCTGCCTGCGCGACATGGCCCACAACGGCGAGGTCCCCGGCCTCACGAAGGCGTCGTGGTGATCGCATGACGATGACCGACCCCGTCGCCGACATGCTCACGCGCATCCGCAACGCCAACGTCGCGTTCCACGACGACGTCGTCATGCCGTCGTCGAAGCTGAAGGTGGCGCTGGCGAAGATCCTCGAGCAGGAGGGCTACATCATCGGTTCGGCCGTCGAAGAGGACTCGACCCGCCCCGGGAGCCGCCTGCGGATCACGCTGAAGTACACGCCGGACCGCAAGCGCACGATCTCGGGGATCCGCCGCGTGTCGAAGCCCGGCCTGCGCGTCTACACACGCGCCGACAAGCTCCCTCGCGTGCTCGGCGGCATGGGCATCGCGATCCTGTCCACCAATCAGGGCCTCATGACCGACCGGCAGGCGCGCGAGCGCCACGTCGGCGGCGAGGTCCTCTGCCAGGTCTGGTAGCGGAGGCGGTCATGTCGCGCGTCGGCAAGGAGCCCATCGCGATTCCCTCGGGCGTCGAGGTGACCCTCGACGGTCGCGAGGTGACCGTGAAGGGCCCGAACGGCACCCTCGCCCACCGGGCGCCCGAGACGATCACCGTCAGCCGTGACGGTGACTCGATCGTCGTCACGCGGCCCGACGACGAGCGCGAGAGCCGTGCCCTCCACGGCCTGACCCGGTCGCTCGTCCAGAACATGGTCGTGGGCGTGTCGGAGGGTTTTCGCCGCGAGCTCGAGATCGTCGGGGTCGGGTACCGGGCCCAGGCGCAGGGCCCGTCGAAGCTCGAGCTCCAGGTCGGGTTCTCCCACTCGGTGCCGTTCGAGGCACCCGAGGGCGTGACGTTCGAGGTGCCCCAGCCCACCCGTATCGTGGTGCGGGGCGCCGACAAGCAGCTCGTCGGCCAGGTGGCGGCCGATCTCCGCAAGTGCCGCCCGCCCGAGCCCTACAAGGGCAAGGGCATCCGGTACGTCGACGAGCACGTGCAGCGCAAGGCCGGCAAGTCCGCGAAGTAGGACCCGAGGCAGACGACGATGACGAACAACAAACGCGAAGCTCGGGTCCGGCGCCACCGCCGGGTCCGCAAGAAGATCCGGGGAACGCCCGAGCGGCCGCGCCTGTCGGTGTTCCGCTCGTCGCGTCACATCTACGCCCAGGTCATCGACGACGTGCACGGCCGGACGCTCGCGACCGCGTCGACGACCGAGTCCGGCGTGCGTTCGGGCCGGACGGGCGACGTCGGCGCGGCCAAGGCCGTCGGCAAGCTCGTGGGGGAGCGCGCCAAGTCGGCCGGGATCACGGGCGTCGTGTTCGATCGGGGCGGATTCAAGTTCCACGGCCGCGTCGCAGGCCTGGCCGACGGTGCCCGAGAAGCAGGACTGGAGCTCTAAATGGCAGAAGGGCAACTCGAGGAGCGCGTGATCGCGATCAACCGCGTCGCCAAGGTCGTGAAAGGTGGCCGGCGGTTCTCGTTCACGGCGCTCGTCGTGGTGGGTGACGGCAACGGCATTGTCGGGCTGGGGTACGGGAAGGCCAAGGTGGTGCCGGCCGCCATCCAGAAGGGGATGGAGGAGGCGCGCAAGAACCTCTTCCCGGTCGCGCTCGCCGGCACCACGATCACTCACCAGATCATTGGTGTGCACGACGCGGCGCGCGTCCTGCTGAAGCCGGCCGCACCTGGCACGGGCGTCATCGCCGGCGGCGCGGCGCGAGCCATTCTCGAAGCCGCTGGTGTGCAGGACGTGCTGGCGAAGTCGCTCGGCTCGGCGAACGCGATCAACGTGTCGCGGGCGACGATCACGGGTCTGCAGAGCCTGCGCCGACCCGACGAGGTCGCGAAGCTGCGCGGCAAGTCTCCCGAGGAGGTGTCCTCGGCCGGCATGCTGCGCGCCTACCGCGAGCGCAACGAGAAGAAGCCCGAGGTCACCGAGGTCGCGTAATGGCGGAGAAGCTTCGCATCACCCAGGTCCGATCGGCGATCGGGGTCAAGCCCCGCCAGCGCGGGACGCTGCGCGCGCTCGGGTTGCGCCGGATCAACGACACGGTCGAGCACCCCGACCGGCCCGAGATCCGCGGCATGGTGCGTACGGTGCCGCACCTCGTGAAGGTGGAGGAGACATGACGATCAAGCCGCACGATCTCCAGCCGCCCCCCGGCGGCCGCACCCGCCGCCGTCGGCAGGGCCGCGGCATCGCGGGCCGGGGCGGCAAGACCGCCGGGCGGGGCATGAAGGGCCAGGGCGCGCGCGACACCGTGAAGCCCGGCTTCGAGGGCGGCCAGACGCCGCTGACCCGGCGCACGCCGAAGGCCAAGGGGTTCACCAACCCGTTCCGCGTCGAGTACGCGGTCGTGAATCTCGACACCCTCGAGGGATTCGACGCCGACACCGAGGTCGACCCGGGTGTGCTGCGCACGCGCGGGCTCGTCGCGAAGCAAGGGCTCGTGAAGGTGCTTGGCCGCGGGCAGCTGTCCAAGGCGCTCACCGTGCGCGCCCACGCGTTCTCGGGCGCGGCAACACGCGCGATCGAGGCCGCCGGAGGCCGCGCCGAGCGCATCCCGATGCCGTTCCGGCAGCGTCCCCCCGCCAAGGGGAACGCCCTGACCAACCGGTAAGCTCAGCCTTCCCGACGCGAGAGGAGGTCGCGCTCCCCCATGCTCTCCCGGCTGCGGAACATGTTCCGGGTGCCCGACCTGCGCAACAAGATCTTCTTCACGCTGGCCATCATCGCGGTCTACCGGATCGGCGCCCACC
>JBKOZX010000093.1:0-6988 GCA_046726115.1 Actinomycetota bacterium
GAAGAGGGCCGCGTAGCCGAGATCGACCATGAGCTCCGAGGCGTCCTTCGCCTCGGAGAGCATTGCCCTGAGATTTCGTGGAGGCTTCTCGTCCATCAAGGGTGGGGTCTCATGACAGGCCCAGGAGCACGATAGCCAGAATCAGCGAGACCGCTCCAAGGAAGTCGAGGCTCGAGGTGACGATCGGGATGCCGTGGTTGTCGGGGTCGAGCCCGAGGCGGTACGTGGCCACGGCCCCGTAGTACCCGACCAGCACGGCTGCGGTCGTGGCGAACACCCCCGCCAGCATCGAGACGCCGATCATCTGGAGGACACCCGGGCTGTGCAGGTCGAACAGGGCCGCCACGATGTCGGCCGAGACGCCCAGCAGGAAGAACACGGGCACCGCGTAGGCGAACACGAGCAGGACGTCCTCGCCGACGGCTCGCCACGGTGCGCGCGACAGATCGAGCGTGCCCAGGTGCAGCTTGGTGGCGACGCGGGAGCTGAGGATGCCGCCAAGGGCCCCCGAGTCCTCGAGGAACGGCGGGACGAGCACGAGGAGCGCCGGGTACACGAGGAACGACTCGATGCGCTTCTCGATCGTGATCCCGGCGATGACATCGACCGCGCCCGCCAGAGCGAGGATCGGTAGCGACTCGCGCACGATCCGGCGCAGGATGGGCAGTCGAGTCCGGAGGCTCAGCACCAGCGCCACCAGGCCCGCAGCCGCGCAGAGGGCAGCCATGACCGGGGTGAACCACGCGATACCGACGAGATACGTGGCGACGAACAGGCCGGGCAACGTGACCATGTCGCCGGCGGCGGTCACGATCGGCGTGTTCACATTGTCGAGGTCGAGGTCGAAGCGCACGCTCGTCGCCGTGACAATCACCACGACGAGTAACACGACGACCGACGACAGCATCCCGCCGACGACCGAGATCACTACGAAGTCGGTGATCGAGATCGAGTTCGCGACGCCGAACGCGACAGAGACGGCCTTCGCGAGCACCGCGAGCACGAGCGAGATCGACAGCGACAGCGCCAGCGATGCGGCGACGTTCTGTCCGACCAGGGTGTCGAGGCGGCGCGACGCGCGGAACGTGCCGGCGTGGATCGCCGTGCTGAACCGGCTGCCGAGGCCGCCGAAGATGTTCCCCCGCATCCCGATCGCCGCCGGGATGAGCACGAGGAGTCCAGGAAGCGCCTCGAGGGTGCCGGTGATCGCGCCGAGCGTCAGACCGGCGAGAAGGTCTCCACCCGACGAGAGCAGGAGCGCGACGAACCCCGCCCCGACCCCGGCCGGGTCGGAGCGAACGACGGCGCGGAAGCGCCGGAGGAGGCGCGGCCGTCGAACCATTTGCTACTCGGAGGCTCGCTCATCGCTGTTCGTCTCGCTGTCCATGGGGTTCACGGAGCCGGCTCAGGCTAACGGTTGGTGGCGCCGATGGCGACGGGGAACACTCTGGGCCTGTGACGATCCTCGATCTGCTGACGGTGGCCGTGCTGACGGTGGTCGGGGTCCGTCTGTTCGAGGCCGCCCGCACTTCGGTCGGGTCCCACCGCAAGACGCTGGCGGTCGTCTACGGGCTGCGCTGGCGCCACTTCCTGCGGGCCGTCCCGATCGTCGCCCTCATCGTGCCGACGGCCTGGGTGCTCATCCAGCTCCCCGTCCTCTCGTTCGGCTGGTGGTCCGCGATCGGCGGGGAAGGCAACCCGGTGGTGGGTGTCAGCGACAGGGACCTCGGGATCGTCTCGGTCGTCATTCCCCTGTTCTTCATCGGACTGCTGCTCGTCGGTCTCCCGCTCCTCGTCGCCCGGGAGGAATGGCTGTTCCGCCGAGGATCTGAGCAGCGCAGCACCGCCAACAACCTGGGACGGGCGGTCGTCTTCGGCCTCGCCCACGCCGTCGTCGGCATCCCGATCGGCGCCGCGCTGGCGTTGTCGATCGGCGGGCTCTACCTCACGTGGTCCTACCTCGAGGTCTGGAAGCAGACGCGGTCGCAGACGAGCGCGCTGCTCGAATCGACGCGTGCGCACCTCGCGTACAACCTGACGATCATCATGTTGGTCGTGGTCTCGCTCGGCGCCCTGTACGCGACCGGGAATTCCTGAGCGCGGCGCTCAGTGGAAGTCGCGCGAGCGCAGGATGTCGGCCGCGGTCAGAGGCAGCTCCTCGATGCGGCTGGCCACGACGTTGATCACGCCCTGGTAGCGCTCGAGCATCCCCCGCACGATCAACGCCGGTGACATGCGGGCGACCTTGCGGAACCGGCGCCACACGTCAGCCGTGCAGATCACGTTGAGCAGTCCGGTCTCGTCCTCGAGATTGACGAACACGACACCTTTGGCCGTGTCGGGTTGCTGGCGGTGGGTAACGACCCCGGCCACCTCGACCACGCTGCGGTGCGGGAGCTCGCGCAGGGCCTCGATGGTGACGACACCTCGGTCGGTCAGGCGCGCCCGCACGAACTCTGTGGGATGCCGCCCCGCGGTCATGCCGGTCGCCCACAGGTCAGCCGCCGTCTCCTCGACCTCGGTCATGCCCGGCAGCGGCGGCGCGTCGACCCCGGTGACGAGACCGGGCAGCTTGTCGGGCCGGGCGTCGCGCAGCGCGCCGGCGGCCCACAGCGCGCTGCGCCGGGTCTGGCCCAGGGTCCCGAACGCGCCCGCGGTCGCCAGCGCCTCGATGGCGTCGGTGGTCGCGCCGGTGCGGCGGGTGAACTCCTCGAGGCCGGTGAACGGTGCGCGCTCCCGCTCGGCGTCGATGCGGTCGAGCAGCGCGTCGGCGAGGCCGCGGACGTAGCGCAAGCCCATGCGCACCGCCCGGGTCGACGGGTCGGCGTGCCAGCCCGGCCGCGGGTAACCGACGGGTCCGGCGCCGCTGGTGCGGAGCTCGAGGGTGCAGTCCTTGCGCGACGCGTTCACATCGGGTCCGAGCACCTCGACGCCGTGATGCATCGCGTCGCGCACGATCGAGTGCGGCGAGTAGAAGCCCATGGGCTGCGCATTGAGCAGCGCGCACGCGAACTCGGCCGGGTAGTGCAGCTTGATCCACGAGCTCGAGTACACGAGGTAGGCGAAGCTCACCGAGTGGCTCTCGGGGAACCCGAAGTCCGCGAACGCCTCGAACTTGGTCGCGATCTCCTCCGCGGTCGGGCCGGTGATGTCGCGCTCGGCCATGCCGGCGAGCAGCCGCTCGCGCATGGCACCCATGCGGGCACGTGAGCGCTTCGAGCCCATGGCCTGGCGCAGCTGGTCGGACTCGCCGGGGGTGAAGCCGGCGATGTCGATCGCCATCTGCATGAGCTGCTCCTGGAACAGCGGCACGCCGAGGGTCTTCTCGAGGCAGTCCTCGAGCATCGGGTGCGGGTAGGTGACGGGCTCCTGGCCGTTGCGCCGCCTCAGGTACGGGTGCACCGAGCCGCCCTGGATCGGGCCGGGGCGGATGAGCGCGACCTCGATGACGAGGTCGTAGAACGTGCGCGGCCGCAGACGGGGCAAGGTGGCCATCTGGGCCCGGCTCTCGACCTGGAACACACCCACGGTGTCGGCCGCGCACAGCAGGTCGTAGACCGCGGGCTCCTGGGGGATCGTGGCGAGGTCGATCTCGGTGCCCTCGTGGTCGCGGACCAGGTCGACCGCCAGGTGCAGCATCGTGAGCATCCCGAGACCGAGCAGGTCGAACTTCACCAGCCCGGCGGCGGCGCAGTCGTCCTTGTCCCACTGGAGCACCGAGCGGTCCTCCATGCTGGCCCACTCGACGGGACAGAACTCCACCAGCGGCCGGTCGGCCATGACCATCCCGCCGGAGTGGATGCCGAGGTGGCGGGGAAAGTCGAGCACCTGGCCGGCGAGGTCGAGGACGAGCGCCGGCACCGGCGGCCCTTCGGCCTTCACGCTCTCGAAGGCGCCGACGTCCCGCCCCCACCGGTCGATCCACTTCGTGAGCCCGTCGGCGTGGCCCGGTGAGAGGCCGGCGGCCTTGGCCATCTCGCGCAGCGCGCTCTTGGGCCGGTACGTGATCACGTTCGCGACCTGAGCGGCACGGTCGCGCCCGTACTTGTCGTAGACGTACTGGATGACCTCCTCTCGGCGCTGGTGCTCGATGTCGAGGTCGATGTCTGGCGGGCCGTCGCGCTCGGGCGAGAGGAACCGCTCGAAGAGCAGGCCGAGCGCGACGGCGTCGGCCTTGGTGACGCCGAGCGCGTAGCAGACCGCGCTGTTGGCCGCGCTCCCGCGACCCTGGCAGTAGATGTCGTGGCGATGGCAGAACTCGACGATGTCGACGAGCAGGAGGAAGTAGCCGGGGAAGCCAAGCTCCTCGATCACGTCGAGCTCATACGCGATTTGGCGCCTCGCCTGCTCGTGTTGCTCGTGGCCCGGCGGGTAGCGGATCGCGGCGCCGCGCGCGGTGAGCTCGCGCAACCAGGTCATTTCGGTGTGGCCGGTCGGCACGTCGTGGTCGGGAAGCTCGGGCGCGGCGAGAGTGAGGTCGAACGCGCAGGTCGACGCGACGTCGAGTGTGCGCTCGACCGCGCCCGGCCAACGCGCGAAGCGGCGCCGCTGCTCCGCCGCGCTGCGCAGGTGCGCGAAGGGCGCCGCCGGCAGCCAGCCGTCGATCTCGTCGAGCGAGCGACGGGCGCGAACAGCGGCGAGCGCGGTGGCGAGCGGCCGCTGGTCGGGGGTCGCGTAGAGCTCCTTGTTGGTGGCGATCACGTCGACGGCGGCCGCCGCCGCCACCCCGGCCAGCGCGTCGTTGCGGTGGCGATCGAGCGGGTCGCCGTGGTCCCACAGCTCGACCAGCACGCGATCGCGCCCGAACGCGCCGACGAGGCGGTCGAGGGCGCGGCGCGCTGCGGCGGGGCCGTCGTCGAACAGCGCGCGCGTGACCGCGCCCTTGCGGCACCCGGTGAGCACGAACCACGCGTCGTTGGCGGCCGTCGGTCGGACGCCGGCGAGGTGAACGGGCGCGCGGGCGGCGTCGGCGAGCGCGCCGAGGTCGAGGCGGGGCGCGCCCTTCTCCCCCGCCAGCTGCGCTGCACTTACCGCCCGAGCCAGGCGCGCGTACCCGACCGGGCCCTGGGCGAGCACCACGAGATGCTCGCCCGGCGGGTCGGCCAGCCCGTTGGGCGGCCGGCGGGGCGCTTCGAGCGTGAGCTCGGCGCCGAACACGGTGGGGAGGCCTCCGGCACGGGCGGCGAGGGCGAAGCGCACCACGCCGTACAGGCCGTCGTGGTCGGTGACGGCGAGGGCGGCGAGCCCCAGGCGGGCGGCCTCGTCGGCCAGCTCCTCGGGATGGCTGGCCCCGTCGAGGAACGAGAAGTTCGTGTGGCAGTGCAGCTCCGCGTAGCCCTCGGACAAGGGCCCCTACTCCGCTCGCCACAGGCTCTGCGCCCGGGACCGACCACGGTATCGAACACATGTTCGCCCCGTCCAGGGCGGGCGTCCGAGCGGCTCAGGTCCCGGGGTTGGAGTAGATGCGCTCGGGGCGAACGAGCACCGCCACCCGTCGCTCTTCGGCCATCACGCGGTCGTACTCGTCCCAGTCGTCGTGCGTCCCGCCGGCGGCGCTGAACACGTTCCTGAGCAGCCGGGGGACGCCGTCCGCATCGAACCCGAGGAGCGCGTCGTCGGGCCCGGCCAGCTGGACAGGGCCCTCGACCGCGACCCACTCCCATCCGACGCGGAACACAACGGTCGCCCGGGGCCGGGCTCGCAGGTTCGCGTGCTTGCGGGTACCGCCGCGTACAACGAGCCCCACGACCGGCTCGCCGTCGACCGGATGGTCGAGGACACCCGCGTTCGCGACCGACGTCTGTGGAGAGCCGTCGCCGCGCTGAGTGACGACAACCGCGAGACCGTGGTCGCGGCCGACGAGGTTGCGCACGTCTTCCATCGATGGCACGACACCGAGCTTCGCGCGTCCCGGCACGGTCGGTCGCCACCGGGTGCGAGACTCACCGCGCCATGGTCGAGCGCCTCGAAGCCGCCGACGACGACTTCTGCTACCTCACGACGCGAGGCCGGCGGACGGGACGCCCGCACGAGATCGAGATCTGGTTCGCGCTCGACGGCGGGTCGCTCTACCTGCTCTCGGGCGGCGGCGACCGTTCGGACTGGGTGCAGAACCTGCGCGCCGATCCCGCGGTCACGGTACGCGTGCGCGACCGGACCTACGACGCGACGGCGCGCGTGGTCGACGAGGGCGAGGAGTCGGAGCAGGGACGCCGGCTCGTGTTCGAGAAGTACCAACCTCGCTACGACGGGAGCCTCGAGCGCTGGCGGCGGGAGTCGCTGTTGGTCGCGATCGACGTCACCCGGGTGCGCAGCTCATGACGGGCGCGGATACAGCAACATCTGGGTACAGCGGAACAGCGCCAGCTGCTTGCCGGTGGTCTCGTTCCGGATGACTGCGTCCCAGACGTGCGTGGTGCGCCCGAGATGCGTGGGCCGGGCCTCGCCCGCGATCGCCTCCCCTTCGGCGGCGGTGCCGACGAAGTTGGTCTTCATCTCGACGGTCGTGAAGGTCGCGCCCTCGGGTAGATGCGCGCCGGCGCCGTACGCACAGAGCGTGTCGGCCAGCATGACCACCACCGGCGCCCACATGTAGCCCGTCCCGGCGATCATCGGCGCCGTGACCGGGATACGCCCGGTGACGTGCTCGCGGTCCGCTTCGAGGATCTCGAGACCCATGATCCCGGGGAGACGGGTCGCGCCGAACTCGTTGAACTCTCTCGGGCCCCAGATGGTCACGCGTCATCGCTCCTCGATACGGCGCGCACGGTAGCCCGCCGTTCAGACTGAGCGCGGATCAACACTCGCAGGAGGCACGGCTCGCACTGATCAGTCGTAGATCGCTTCGAGCGCGGCACGGCCTGCGGACACCGCGACGAGGCAGGCGACGCGCTCGCCGTCGGGCGCCGTCACCAGCACCTGCCAGTACGCGCGGCGCGACCGCGCGCGCTGGTCCCACCACCGCGCGTCGTGCGCCCACGGCCCCGCC
>JBKOZX010000094.1:0-2384 GCA_046726115.1 Actinomycetota bacterium
GCACGAGGTCGTGGTCGCGACACGTCGTGATCATCCGGCCGTAGTGATCGAGCGCGGCGCGCGAGAACTCGCCGTCCTCGGGTTCGATGCGCGACCACTCGATCGAGAACCGGTACGCGCCGAAGCCGAGCTCGGCGAGCAGCGCAATGTCCTGCGGGTAGCGCCAGAAGTGGTCGCACGCGTCGCCGGAGGGCTCGGCGCAACCCGAGCCCGGCGTGTGCTCCCACGCCCACCAGTCGTTGTTCCAGTTGCCGCCTTCGACCTGGTGCGCGGCGGTCGCCGTGCCCCAGAGAAAGCCGTCCGGGAATGAGATCGCCATGGGTCGGGATCCTAAGCCGCCGTACACTCACGAGCGCATGAGCGTGCTCGAGGAGATCCTCGCCGCCAAGAGGGCCGAGCTCGCACTGCTCCAGGAGTCCGAGGCGCGCGACACGTTACGGCGCGCCGCCCTCGACGCACCACCGGCGCGGGACTTCGCGGCCGCGCTGCACCGCCCCGACGGCCGACTCGCCGTGGTCGCCGAGATCAAGCGGCGCTCGCCGTCGAAGGGGGATCTCGCACCCGGCCTCGCCCCGCGCGTCTTCGCGAAGGCGTACGAGTCGGGCGGCGCCGCCGCGCTCTCCGTCCTCACCGACCGGCCGTTCTTCGGAGGGTCCGTCGAGGACCTGCAAGCGGCGCGCGCCGCCGTCGAGATCCCCGCGCTCCGCAAGGACTTCACGATCGACGAGACCCAGGTATACGAATCGCGGGCGATCGGCGCCGACGCCGTGCTCCTCATCGTGGCCGCGCTCACCGACGACGGGCTACTGGCGGGCCTGCGCGAGCTTGCGGAGGAGGTCGGCATCGTGGCGCTGGTCGAGGCGCACGACGCCGCCGAGCTCGACCGCGCGCTCGGTGCTGACGCTTCGGTCGTCGGCGTGAACGCGCGTGACCTCGGGACCTTCGGGGAGGACCTCGGTCTGAGCGAGCGGCTGGCCGATCGCATTCCCGGCGACGTGACCGCGGTGGCCGAGAGCGCCATCCGCACGCCCGCGGACGCCGAACGCATGTCCGACGCGGGGTATGACGCCGTCCTCGTGGGTGAGGCGCTCGTGCGCAGCGACGACCCGTCCGAGCTCGTCACAGCGATGAGCCGGCCTTTGGTGCGAACACGGAGGTAGTCGGTGACTCGAATCGTCCTGTCGGAAGAGCAGATGCCGACGGCTTGGTTCAACGTGCTGCCGGTCATGCCGGAGCCGCTGCAGCCGCCTCTGCATCCCGCGACTCGCGAGCCGGTCGGGCCCGACGATCTCGCGCCGCTCTTCCCGATGGGGCTCATCGCGCAAGAGGTGTCGACCGACCAGTGGATCGACATCCCCGGCGGGGTCCTGGACATCCTCCGCCTCTGGCGTCCGACGCCGCTCGTGCGCGCCGAACGGCTCGAAGCCGCGCTCGGCACGCCGGCGCGCATCTACTACAAGGACGAGTCGATCTCGCCCGCCGGATCGCACAAGCCGAACACTGCCGTAGCCCAGGCGTTCTACAACAAGGCCGAAGGCCTGCAGCGGCTCACGACCGAGACCGGCGCCGGGCAGTGGGGGAGTGCGCTGGCGTTCGCGTGTGCCCAGTTCGGGATCGACTGCAAGGTGTATATGGTCCGCGCGTCGTACGGCCAGAAGCCGTACCGCAAGATCCTCATGGAGACGTGGGGGAGCGACGTCGTCCCCTCACCGATCGACCAACCCGACAACCCCGGTTCGCTCGGACTGGCGATCAGCGACGCGGTCCGCGATGCGGCCGGTCGCGACGACACGCATTAGTCGCTCGGGTCGGTGCTGAACCACGTGCTGCTGCACCAGACGGTGATCGGGCTGGAAGCGAAGGAGCAGCTCGCGCTGGCGGGCGATGCGCGTCCCGACGTCGTCATCGGCTGTTGTGGCGGCGGATCGAACCTGAGCGGCATCGCACTCCCGTTCGTCTCCGACGACGGGGTCCGGCTCGTCGCCGCCGAGCCGTCGTCGTGCCCGACGCTGACCGAGGGCGCATTCGACTACGACTTCGGCGACACCGCGGGCATGACGCCGCTGCTCGCGATGTACACGCTCGGCCACGAATTCGTGCCGCCCCCCATCCATGCGGGCGGGTTGCGCTACCACGGCGACGCGCCGATCGTCTCGAGCCTGGTACGGAGCGGTCGCATGGAGGCGGTCGCCTACCCGCAGGGCAAGACGTTCGAAGCGTCGATCCAGTTCGCCAACGCCGAGGGCAAGCTCCCGGCCCCCGAGACGGGGCACGCCATCCGGGCCGTGATCGACGAGGCGCTGGCCGCCAAGGAGACCGGCGAGGAGCGCGTGATCCTGTTCAACTTCAGCGGCCACGGGCTCCTCGACCTGTCGGCGTACGAC
>JBKOZX010000095.1:0-2176 GCA_046726115.1 Actinomycetota bacterium
ATCAACGCACGCGGCTGAACGCGCGTCCGTTTTGCGTAGAGGTGGTGCTTGAGCAGGCGCGTTCGGTCGCGGACACTCTCCATGACCCGTCACGTGGTGTGGCGCGGCGACCTGAAGGGAGAGTGGAGTGCTGCTTGCAGTCGATACGCTCAGCGCCGGATGGCAGACGGTCCTGTACCTGATCGCCCTGTTGCTCTTCTTGGCCGGCTTCTTCGGCTTCAAGGTCACCGGCGAACGGGTACGGCTCGAGAGCCTGGGGCTGGCCGCGTTCGTGTTCGTGTTCTTCTGGAACGCGTGGGCACAGACGTAGCGCCCGACCGGAGCGCTACGCGTCGCCGTCGGCGTCGAGGTGCTCGCGGTAGCTCATCGGCAGCAGCTCGATCAATTGGCCGTCGGGATCGCGGATGAAGATCCCGAAGCCGATGTTCGTGTCGGTGAGCACCTCGCCGCCGTAGCCGGCGACACGCCCGCAGACCGCGTCGACGTCGTCGACGCTCAACGAGAGGTGCGTCAGGCCCGGCTCGTTCATGACGCGCTCGCGGGCGGGCACCGTCCCGCCCGCGAAGCGCAAGAGCTCGAGGACCAACCCGTCGCGGCGGAGATACAGCGCGGTCATGCCGAGCGGCTTCGGCAAGCGGAGGAGCGTGCTCGACGGGTCGTCGGGCGGATGGATCTCCCGCTCGAGCTCGAAGCCGAGGAGCTCCTCGTAGAAGCGACGCGAGCGCGCGAGGTCGGTCACGCAGTGGCCGACATGGTTGAACGCGACGTCGTCCGGCATCGGCATCAAGCCTATTTTGGCGCCGTCGCAGGCTCCGGCTCTGCGGCTGTCGGCAAAGCTGCCGCCGCCGCGGCCGAGATTATCGACGGGCGGGCTGGAGAACGCTGCGATCGAGGTCGGCGACGCTGGCGCGGCCGAGCAGCGTCATGGCGGTGACGAGCTCGTGGCGGAGGATCTCGAGCACCCGGTGCACGCCGGCACTGCCGCCGGCGGCGAGCCCGTAGCAGGCGGGCCGGCCCACGAGGACGGCATCGGCCCCGAGGGCGAGTGCCTTCACGATGTCGCTGCCGCCGCGCACGCCGCCGTCGATGGCGACCTCGGCCTCGCCGCCCACCTCGTCGACGATGTCCGAGAGCTGGTCCAGCGGGGCGGGCGCGCCGTCGAGCTGGCGACCACCGTGGTTCGACACGTACACGGCGGCAGCGCCGGCGCCGACGGCAGCGCGAGCATCCTCGGCGGTCAGCACGCCCTTCACCGCGAACGGCAGGGGCATGCGCGCCATGGTGTCCGCAAGGCGCGCCCACGTCCACGGCGGTTCGCGCTCGCCGCTGTCGTCCATGAACGCACCGGCGATCGAGCTCGGTTCGAAGTTGGAGATCGCGACCGTCGCGCCGGGGTGGCGGAGCTCACGGCGGCGCACGCCGACGACGGGCACGTCGATCGTCACGCAGATCGCCGAGTACCCCGAGTCGGCGGCGCGCTGCAGGAGCTCCACGAGCACGCTTTCGGGATGACGCAAGCTCACCTGGAACACGCGCGCCGCTTCCGGGAACGCCGCGGCCAGCGCCTCGAGCGTGTCCTTCCCCGTCACTTCGGGCACGACCGCGAACGTGCCGTGGGCAGCCGCGGCCTCGAGCACACCCCGGTAGCCATCGGCGTGTAGCAGCGTGTCGCCGGCGAACGGAGCGACGAGCAACGGCATCGAGATCGGCATCTCGAGAAACGTCGTCGCCGGGTCGGCGGCGGGCGCACCCGACAGCATCCGGGGCCGGAGGAACCAACGGGCGAAGGCGCGGCGGTTCTCGCGCAGGGTGAGCTCGTCCTCGGCGCCGCCTTCCAGGTAGGCGAGGACTTCGGTGGGAAGCGTCTCGCACGCCACCGCCACCGCGTCGTCGAGGACCGCGAAGCGCGGCGCGTCAGGAGCGGGCGCGCTCATCGAGCCATGTGCCGAGCGCGGTGCCGTTGCCGGGAGCGACCTCGTGCAGCAGCGGCCGGCCGTAGCGGTATCGGTCGAGGTTCTCGACGAACAGGTCGGCCACGCGACCATGGCGTCCGAGCCCGCCCGCCGATGAATGCGGGGTGAGCACGACGCGGGGATGGTCCCAGAACGGGCTGTCGGCGTGGAGCGGCTCGGTGGCAAAGACGTCGAGGATCGCCACCTCGGGCCGGCCGCGCGCG
>JBKOZX010000096.1:0-4200 GCA_046726115.1 Actinomycetota bacterium
GCCGCCCGTCGAGCCGCCGGGCGTGTGCGCGAGCCGCCACGCGTTCCGGGTCACGCCGTTGAGGTTCGTCCGCGTGAAATTCACGCCCCCGAACTCGCTGGACGTCGTCAGTCCCGTGAGGACCGCGCCCGTCGCCCGCAACCGCGTCACCAGCTCCGAGTCGCGCGTCGCGACTCGGTCCTTGAGCGGGACGCTGGCCTCGGTCTTGGGCCACCGCGCGACCGAGTCGAGCTCCTTCACGCCGACCGGGAGACCGCCAAACGGCGCGTTCACGTCGGCATGTGCCGCGACGCTGCGAGCAGCTTCCGCGTCGACGTACGAGAACGCGTTGAGCTCGGAACGCTCGATGGCCGCCAACGTCGCGTCGAGCTCCTCGACGGGCGAGCGCTCCCCCGCCCGGAACGCGTCCACGAGCGAGCAGGCGTCACCCTGCCACGGGACGTCAGTCATGACCTCTCCTCCCGTCGCGGACACTACGTGGCCCACGCGGAGATGATCTCGGCGGTGGTCGTGAGCGTGGCCACGAGGCTCAGTGTGTTCTCCACCACGGCGGCGGCGTACTCGGCGGGAACGCCCGCAACCGCGTCCCGCGGCATCACGAACTGGTAGCCGCGGTTCACGGCGTCGAAGGCGAAGTTCGTCATCCCGACGTTCACCGACACGCCGACGCCGACGATCGTCGTCACCGCGAGGTTGCGCAGGATCGAGTCCAGCTCCGTTCCGGTCATCGGCCCGAGCCCGTGGTGCCGGGGCAGCACGAGGTCGCCGGGATCGACGCCTATCTCCGGCGGCGGCTGCACCGCGACCGAGCCCGGGGTGAGCGCCACCGGCGACTTGCTCGCCCCCATGAACAGGCGGGCGTTGCGGTTGGCGCCCCTGCCGTCGGCTCGAGTCTCGGCCGTGCAGTGCACGACGGAGACACCGGCGGCACGGGCGGCGCGGGCGAGCTCGGCGCAATGCGCGACGACTCCTACCTTCGCCGCCTCGGCGGCCAGCATCGGGAGCACCGAAGGGTCGCCCACCACGCCGTTCTGCACCTCTTGGAGCACGAGCGCGGTGTGGTCGGTCGCGACCAGGTCCTGCACGTCGAGTGGCATGGTGAACGGTGAGGCTATCCGGGCATGAGACGAAGCACCGCCGCCGCGCTCACGTTGGCCCTGCTCGTCAGCGTCGTCGCGTGCCACGACACCGAGGAGCGCGGGAAGCCGCCCGCGGACACCGAGCAGCGCGCCCCCGTCCCGGCGACGAGCGCGCCGGCCGCGCCATCGACGACCGCTCCGTGCACACCCGACGCAGCGCTCGCCGCGCCGGGCGGTGAGGTTCCGACCGACCTCGCGGCCGCAGTCCAGCGCTTCGCCACCGACCCCGCCGTCACCGCGAACCAGTTCGGGCTGTCGATCTGGGTCGACGGCCTCGGCGAGGTGGGGGCCTACGAGCCCGATCTGCCGCTGTTCCCGGCGTCGAACCAGAAGCTCCTCACTGCCATGGGCGTACTCGCGGTGCTCGGCGCCGACACGCGCTTCACCACCGCGGTGCAGTCGGCTCCGAACGGGAGCCTGGTGATCACCGCCGGCGGCGACCCGTCGTTGACCGCCCGCGGCCCGCACTCGCTCGACGCGCTGGCCGCGCAGGTACGCGCCGCCGGGATCACCATGGTGCCGGGAGCGCTCGTCGTCGACGAGTCGCGCCACGACGCGATGCGCCGCGCCGCCGGATGGCAGGACTGGCAGTTCCCGACGTACGCCGGGCCACTGTCGGCGCTGCTGGTGGACCGCAACCGCTACCGCCGGGACCCGGCGTTCCTCGCCGATCCCGCAATCGGAAACGGCGAACTGCTCCGCGAGGTGCTCGCCGCCCACGGCGTCGCCGTCGCCGGTGCCACCGTGCACGGCGCCGCGCCGGCCGGCAGCACAACGGTCGCGGCGCTGACGTCGGAGCCCGTGTCGACGCTCCTGACCGACACGCTCCTACGCAGCGACAACATGGCGGCCGAGGAGCTGTTGAAGGAGATCGGCCGGGCGACCGGTCAGACCGGCTCGACAGCCGGCGGCCTCGCGGCCACCCGCGATGCGCTCGCGCCCCTGTGCGTCCCGATCGCAGGCGTCGACGACGACGGCTCGGGCCTGAGCCGGGCGGACGGCCGCTCGGCCCGCGAGTGGCGCACGCTCCTCCAGGAGGCCCGCGCGCAGCCGTGGTGGCCCCTCCTGAGCAACGCGCTGCCCGTCGCCGGACGGACCGGCACGCTGACCGCGCGCTTCCGGGGCACTCCGGCCGAGGGCAATGTCCGTGCGAAGACCGGAACGATCATCGGCGGTATCGCGCTGTCGGGATACGGGACGACCGCCAGCGGGCGCGGCTTCGTGTTCTCTGTCCTCGTGAACGGCGATCGCTCGCAGGGGACCCAGGCGCCGCTGGACGCGCTGATCGCGGCCGTCGCCGCGCATGCAGGCTGAATCGTCCGGATAGGTAGGCTGACCGCATGGGCGTCTCGAGCATCTTCAAGCGCTACCTCCCGCTGAGCGGATCGGCGCTGGCGCTGTGGGCTTGGAACAACCGCGACGACGTCATCGACTGGGCCGCCTTCGGGGTGCGCTCGGCGCAAGGGCTCGTCACGGGCAACACCGAGGACGTCGCGGCGGAGGCGCGGCTGCGCATGGCGCTCCACGGTGACCGCCGCACCCGCCGGGCGCCGGGGCTCGAGGTGTTCGTCCACGACGGCGTGGCGGTACTCAAAGGCATCGTGGACCCCGAGGTCCGGGACGTCGCCGTGAGGCTGGCCGAGCGCACCGAGGGCGTGCGGAAGGTCGACGACCGGATGGACGAAATCCGCCGGCACGCCTGAGCGCCGCGTTGGCTACGCGAACAGGTCGGCCGGTTGCTGGTCGATCGCGACGTCGGCCGACTCGGTGACCCGGAACGCACCGTTGGCGAACGCGATCACCGTGCGGAGCGCCTTCGTCGGGCAGCACTCCGGCGACTGCTCGTCGGCGGAGTAGTCGACGATGTTCGAGCCCTCGAGCGCGACCGAGCCCTTGTGCAGCCCCTGCCGGTGCGCCGCGACCTTGAGCTCGCCACCCGGCTCGTAGGTGAGCACGTCGTACGCCTCGAACTGGCCGGTGCCGCCGGACCGATAGCCAACCAGGAGCTCCGGTTTGCCGTCGCCGGTCACGTCGGCGCTCTTCACGGACACATTGGCGAACAGGGGGTTCTGATCCTCGGGCAACCGGAGGGCGACGTCCCATCCCCCGTCCGGCATCGTCTTCGAGCGCACCCGCATGCGGACGTGCCAGACCTGCTCACCGGTGCCGTTCCCGGGCAGGGCGTCGAGGGTCCAGAGCGCGTTGCCGCCCGCCATCATCACGATGTCGCACTGGCCCGCCGGCGACTCGAGAAACGTCCGACACGCCTGCTCGGCGTCGATCTGGCGTGTATCGGGAGTGGACGGCCGGGCAAGTTGCGTGCCCTCGGCCGTCACCTCGTCACCCACCCCGCGCGCGCCCGTCGTGGGCGGCACGGTCGTCGCCGCGGACTTCGTCGTCGACGGCGACGACTTCTCGGTGCCGTCGCTGCCGCCACACGCGGCAACCACGAGCGCGACGACTGCCCCCGCGGTCAGCAACCGGGTTCGCATGCGCCAGAAGGTACCGCGACCGGTCGCCTACCCTCGTGACCCGGATGGACGCCCGCACCCGAGCCTCCGCGCCCGCGACGCGCGCGCCGGAGCGCCTGCCGTTCCTCCCCTGGCGCGAGGTCGTGCTGCCGTGGCTCGTGTCGCGCCTCTACTCGGTGTTCCTCATCGTCGGCGCCGCGTCCGTCGGCCACGACGGCCTGCGCGCGACCGGCTTCGCGAAGTGGGACGGGCAGTGGTACCTGGCGATCGCCCGCTTCGGGTACGGGGCGGCGCCGGTCGAGGGCGTCCAGACCCGCTGGCCGTTCTTCCCCGGGTTCCCCGGCTTGATCCACGGCATCCGCGAGATCGGCCTTCCGGACCGCGGGTCCGTGCTCGTGCTGGATCACGTCGTCTTCTTGGTCGCGCTCGCGGGTGTGTGGCACATCGCGCGCCGCTACACGAGCCCCGGCGCGGCGCGCCTCGCGGTGTGGTCGCTGGCGCTGTTCCCGGGCGCCATCGTCTTCTCGATGGTGTACCCGTCCGCCATCTTCCTAGCGATCACCGTCTGGGCGTTCATCCTCGTCGACGAC
>JBKOZX010000097.1:0-1881 GCA_046726115.1 Actinomycetota bacterium
CATGGCGAATCGAGCGCGCTCGCGGCTCTTCGGGTCCAGGTCGACGTCGTCGACGAGATCGAGGAGCGCGCGGCGCTGAACGAGGTACGCCTGCAGCAGGCGGCGGTAGAGCGGGTTGCTCGACCAGGCCGGGTGCGTGAACCGCTTGTCGCCCCGCGCCGGTACGACATCGCTGCGGCCGACAGCGACCTCGACGAGCTCGTGGGCGGCGTCCAAGGCTCTGGCGACTGCCACGCCCGGCTCGACCACGACACGCTGCAAGAAGCGTCCGAGCGCGGCGGCGATCTGCCCGCGGGTCAGACCGACGAACGGGTTGGCACCAAGAACTGGCGGGTCTGTCGCGTCGAAGCGGGGCGGCGCGGGAGTCACGTCGGCGCCAGCCTGCCGAGCCACAGACGGAGCGTATTCCCCAGTCGAGCTGTGAGCGCACGCATAGCCGGCGATCGCTTGATGGGCCGAGTCGTCGGTCCCATCGAATAACCGGATCATTTTAAGGCCCCCAAGAGTCCTGCGCTCAGCCGCCGGCAGAGGCGCCCGCGCACTCCCTTTTGGGGATGTCGGCTAGCGCAACGGATGTGTCGGTCGACCCGCTCTCGTCGTTTACTACTGCGCGCCGCCGGGGGAACTGAAGCGCTCCAGAGGCTCGTCCGTTGATTCCGACGGTCCGCAGCTTGATCACCCAAAGGTTCTCATCTTCACGAGTGCAACAAGGTTGAGGTAATCGAGTCGCAACGCCGCGCCAGTCATGTCTGTCGCTCGAACTGCCGGCGTGGTAGGGCGTGTTCTCAGCGTCCGGGGAGGACGCTGCAGTGGATGGCGTGCTCGCCGGGAAACTCGCCGGCCAAGGTGCGGATCGCCTGTTCGGTGTCGGCGAGGACGAAGTCGTGGGTGTGCATCTCCGCGAGCGGCAGGGGGCTCGCTTCGAGTGTTAGCACCGCCCATCGGTAGGCGCGGGCAGTGACCGCGAAGACCCCCTTGACCGTGAGTTCCTTGATCACGATGACGTCGCTCACGAAGTCGGGGATGGGCTTGAAACCCTTGATCCCCGCCAGCACCACGGTGCCACCGGGCCTGGCGCAGTGGAGCGCGTCGACGACGGGAGCGGTCGCGGACGACGCCACCTCGAGGACGACGTCGGCGCAGGCGCCGTCGGTGAGCTCGAAGACCCGGTCCGCCGACGGCTCGGCCTCCACGTCGATGATGTCGGTGGCGCCGAACTTCTCCGCGAGCGCGAGCTTGTGGGCGTCGCTCGCGAGGCCGGACACGATGATGCGGTTGGCGCCGGCGGCCCGGGCGGCGATGACCGCGGCCAACCCTCGCTGGCCGGCCCCGAGCACGACGACGCTGTCGCCGGGTCGGGTGTTCCCGACTTCGATCGCCCAGCGGTACCCGGCGCCGAGCGGATTGAATAGCGTCGCCAGGCCGGCGGGAACGTCGGGATCGAGCCGGTGCACGATGCTGCTGGCGTCGAGGTGCATGTAGTCGGCGAACGCACCCCAGATCCCGGGCGGGCGTGCCAGGGGAATGTGCCCGTAGCCGAAGTTGCCGTCGCGGGTCTCGCACCGGGGGTAGCGGCCTTCGAGGCAGGCGGCGCAGTGGCCACAAGGCAGATAGTTCTCGACGGCCACACGGTCGCCGACCCGCACGCCCCATCGCTCCTGTGCGCCCGCGCCGATGCGCTCGATGACGCCGACCGGCTCGTGCCCCGGGATCAGCGGGAAGCGGGCCGGGATCAGCCCGGCGTACTGCTCGACGTCGGTGCCGCAGATACCGCACGCCTCGACACGCAGGAGCGCGTCGTCCTCGGTGACCTCGGGGACGGGTAGCTCGCGCAGCTCGAGCGTTCGCGGCGCGGTTTGCACCATTGCTCGTGTCTTCATC
>JBKOZX010000098.1:0-5770 GCA_046726115.1 Actinomycetota bacterium
CGGCGACGATCCGGCCGGTCGCCGCCCGTGAGGCGCTGATATCAGCGCGCAGAGCCGTGACGACGGCCGTCGGTACACTCGGAGTCCACATGGGCCTTTTCAACAAGCTCTTGCACGCGGGCGAAGGCCGGAAGCTCAAGCTGGTCGAGTCGATCGTGCCCGAGATCAACGCCTTCGAGCCCGAGATGGCGCAGCGTTCCGACGAGGCGCTGCGGGCGATGACGGGCGAGTTCCGGTCGCGCCTCGACGAAGCCGGCAGCAAGGACGAGCGGGTCGAGATGCTCGACGACATGCTGCCGGAGGCGTTCGCGGTGGTACGCGAGGCAGCCAAGCGCACGCTCGGGCAACGCCACTTCGACGTCCAGATCATGGGCGGCGCCGCGCTCCACTTCGGCTGGGTCGCCGAGATGAAGACCGGCGAGGGCAAGACGCTCGTCGCCACGCTGCCCCTCTACCTGAACGCGCTCGCCGGTTACGGCTGTCACCTCGTGACGGTCAACGACTACCTCGCCCGCCGTGACGCCGAGTGGATGGGGCAGATCTACCGGTTCCTCGGGCTCGAGGTCGGCGTCGTCGTGCCCCAGGTCGACGACCCCGAGTCCAAACGGGCTGCCTACCAGGCCGACATCACGTACGGCACGAACAACGAGTTCGGGTTCGATTACCTCCGCGACAACATGGCGCTGTCGAAGGACGAGCAAACCCAGCGGGGTCACTTCTTCGCGATCGTCGACGAGGTCGACTCGATCCTCGTGGACGAAGCCCGGACACCGCTGATCATCTCGGGCCGCGCCGACGATGCGCAGGAGCTCTACTACCGATTCGCCCGGGTCGTGAAGGGCCTCCAGCGCGAGCGCGACTACGAGGTCGACGAGGCGAAGCGCACCGTCGTCCCGACCGAGGAAGGCATCGGGCGCGTCGAGCAGGCGCTCGACGTCGACAACCTCTACGAGCACGTCAACCAGAACTTCGTGCACCAGCTCCAAGCCGCGCTGCGCGCGAAGGAGCTGTTCAAGCGGGACGTCGACTACGTCATCCAGAACGGCGAGGCCAAGATCGTCGACGAGTTCACGGGCCGCATCCTCGAGGGCCGGCGGTGGAGCGAAGGCCTGCACCAGGCGGTCGAAGCCAAGGAAGGCGTTCGCGTCAAGGCGGAGAACCAGACCCTCGCGACGATCACGCTCCAGAACTACTTCCGCATGTACGAGAAGCTCTCGGGCATGACCGGGACCGCGATCACCGAAGCAGGGGAGTTCGCGCACACGTACGCACTCGACGTCGTGGCGATCCCGACCAACGAGCCGATGGTCCGGGACGACAACGCCGATCTCATCTACAAGACCGAGGACGCCAAGTTCAACGCCGTCGCCGACGACATCGAAGAGCGACACGAGGCCGGCCAACCGGTACTTGTCGGCACGATCTCAGTCGAGAAGTCCGAGAAGCTGTCGCGCCTGCTCGAGAAGCGCGGCATCACTCACTCGGTGCTGAACGCGAAGCAGCACGACAAAGAGGCGGTCATCGTCACCCAGGCGGGCCGCCCGCACTCGGTGACCGTCGCGACGAACATGGCCGGCCGCGGGGTCGACATCCTGTTGGGCGGCAACCCCGATGGCCTGGCGCGCCAGGAGCTCCTCGCCGAGGGCTCCACGCCCGACGAGGCTCCCGAGCGCCTCCAGGAGCTGATCGCGAAGTTCCGCGACGAATGCCGGCCCGCCGGGGACAGCGTTCGCGAGCTCGGCGGCCTCTACGTCCTCGGCACGGAGCGTCACGAGAGCCGGCGCATCGACAACCAGCTCCGGGGTCGGTCGGGACGGCAGGGCGATCCCGGCGAGAGTCGCTTCTACCTCTCGCTCGAGGACGAGCTGATGCGGCTCTTCGCGACCGGCGCCATGAACTGGGTCATGGGGAAGGCGTTCCCCGACGACGTGCCGCTCGAGGCGCGCATGGTGACCAAGGCGATCGAGCGCGCGCAGCGCACCGTCGAAGACCGCAACTTCGAGATCCGCAAGGACGTCCTCAAGTACGACGAGGTGATGAACGAGCAGCGCAAGGTCATCTACAAGCGCCGTCAGCAGATCCTCGACGGCGGCGACCTGCGCGACGAGGCGTTCGAAGCGATCGAAGGCGCGGTTCGCCATTCGGTCGAGACGTGGTGCCCGACCGAGTACCCGGAGGAATGGGATCTCGACGAGCTGTACACGCAGATCCAGAGCACGTTCCCGACGAGGATCGCGCGCGACCAGCTCGACCTTCCCGAGCGCGAGCAGCTCGTACAGGTGCTCACCGATGACGCGGTCGAGCTCTACGAGCAGAAGGAGCAGACGATCGGCACCGACGCGCTGCGCGAGATCGAGCGGCGCGTGATGCTGTCCGTGATCGACCAGCACTGGCGCGAGCACTTGTACGAGATGGACTACCTGCGCGAGGGCATCAACCTGCGCGCGATGGGTCAGAGGGACCCGCTGGCCGAGTGGCAGCGCGAGGGCTTCGACATGTTCTCGGCGATGATGGCGAGCGTCCAGGACAACTTCGTCCGGTACGTCTCGCACCTCCAGGTCGTCGCCGAGGACGCGCCGCGCCAGCAGGCGAGCAACGTCCGGTACTCGTCCGCCGACGGCCCGGTGCAGGGATCAGAGGCGCTGCAAGCCGCGGCCGCGGGCCAGCCCCTCGAGGAGCCGGTGGGCGACGGGATGGGGGACGGCATGGGTGCAGCTACCGCGACCGCCGTCGCGGAGCGACCCGAGGACGTCGTCCAGCAGCCGGTGCACGTCGAGAAGACGCCCGGTCGCAACGAGCCGTGCTACTGCGGGAGCGGCAAGAAGTTCAAGCACTGCCACGGTCGCTGAACTGCGGCATCGACCGCACCCTTCGCGATGCGTGATTTCACGGAACCCCTGGCCGATCTCCGCCGCCGCGTGGACGACGCGCGCGCGTATCTCCACATCGACGCGGCGCGGTCCCGGCTGGCGGAGCTCGAGGAGGAAGCGAGCAAGGGCGACCTCTGGGACGACCAGGAACGCGCTCGCAAGCTCACGACCGAGCTCGCCCGCGTGCGCGAGGACCTCGAGCTGATCGACGGGCTCGACGAGCGGCTCTCCGAGCTCGAGACGCTCGTCCAGCTCGGTCGTGAGGAAGGCGACGACTCGGTCGAGCCCGAAGTGGACGCGGGCGTCGCGGCGATGGTCGGCGACCTCGACAAGCTGGAGCTGCGCGCCTTGTTCGCAGGCGAGCACGACGAGCGCGACGCGATCTGCGAGGTGCACTCCGGCGCCGGCGGCACCGACGCGCAGGACTGGACCGAGATGGTGTTGCGCATGTACCTGCGGTGGGCCGAGCGTCGCGGCTTCGACGTGGAGCTCGACGAGGCCCAGCCGGGCACCGAGGCGGGCATCACGTCGGCGACGTTCATCGTCAAGGGTCGCTACGCCTACGGGTTGCTCCAGGGGGAGAAGGGCGTGCACCGGTTGATCCGCATCTCGCCGTTCGACGCCAACGCCCGGCGCCAGACCGCGTTCGCGTCGTTCGACACCGTTCCCGCGCTCGAGCACTCGGAGGAGCCCGAGATCGACCCCAACGACCTCCGCATCGACACGTACCGGTCGTCGGGCGCGGGCGGGCAGCACGTCAACGTCACCGACTCCGCGGTGCGCATCACGCACGTGCCGACCGGGATCGTGGTGTCGTGCCAGAACGAGCGTTCGCAGATCCAGAACCGGGCCAAGGCGATGCAGATCCTCGCCGCGCGCCTCGCCGAGCGGCAGCGGCTCGAACGGCAACAGGAGCTCGTGTCGCTCTCGGGGGAGAAGAAGGACGTCGCGTTCGGCAGTCAGATCCGCACGTACACGCTGGCGCCGTACCAGCTCGTCAAAGACGAACGGACGCGCTACGAGACGGGCAACGTGCAAGCGGTGCTCGATGGCGAGCTCGACTCCTTCATCGAGTCGTACCTCCAATGGCGTCGACAACGCGACGGCGGTGCGCCGCCGAGACCGCGCTCGGAACCGGGCAGGTAGGGCCGCCGCGGAAGCTGTGAATCCCCGCGCCCGTTCCCATGGCGGCGGGGGTCCGCCTGCTACCCTGCGGCGGGCAGCTGCACGAGGTTCCTCAGCCCGTCTTCCCGCTTCCTCCTGGTTCTGGATGATCCGTTTCGAAGGCGTCACGAAGATCTACAAGGGCGATGTCGTCGCGTTGCGCGACGTCTCGTTCGACATCAACAAGGGCGAGTTCGTGTTCGTCGTCGGCCCGTCCGGGTCCGGCAAGTCGACCGCGCTGCGCCTGCTCCTGCGGGAGGAGAACTCCTCGTCCGGTCGCATCATCGTCGCCGGCCGCGACATCTCCCGCCTCAGCTCGTGGAAGATCCCGCAGCTCCGGCGCAACGTCGGGTGCGTGTTCCAGGACTACAAGCTGTTGCCCAACAAGACCGTGTACGAGAACGTCGCGTTCGCCCAAGAGGTCATCGGTCGGCCCCGCCACGTCATCGAGGCGCAGGTGCCCCAGATCCTCGACCTCGTCGGTCTCAGCCGGAAGCAGGATCGGTTCCCGAACGAGCTCTCCGGGGGTGAGCAGCAGCGCGTCTCCATAGCCCGGGCGTTCGTGAACCGGCCCCTGATCCTCCTCGCCGACGAGCCCACCGGGAACGTCGACCCGGCCACGACGGTCGGCATCATGCGGCTGCTCGACCGCATCAACCGCACGGGGACCACCGTCGTCATGGCCACGCACGACCAGCGCATCGTCGACGCGATGCGCCGTCGCGTCCTCGAGCTCGACCGCGGGCACATGGTGCGCGATCAGTCGCGCGGGGTCTACGGCGTCGGGAGCTGACTGACCCTTGCGACGCTTCGCCTACTTCGCGCGCGAGACGCTGATCTCTCTGCGCCGCAATCTGCTCATGACGGTGGCCGGGATCCTGACCGTCACTGTCTCGTTGCTGCTCCTGGGTGGGATCCTGCTGTTCCAGACGTGGGTCGACCACGGCACGGAGAAGTGGAAGCACGGCGTCGAGTTCGAGGTGTTTATGAAGCCGAACGCGACCAAGCAGCAAATTGGGGGAGTCCGCGACGCGCTCGCTGGTGACCGTCAGATTAGGTCGGCGAAGTTCATCTCGAAGCAGCAGGCTTACGAGGACTTCAAGCACATATTCCGGGACAAGCCCGATCTCGTTAGCACCGTCGATGCCAACGCGCTCCCGACGTCGTTCCGGGTCGCGCCCAAGGATGTCAAGCAGACGAAGACGTTGGCCCAAAAGTACGACACCCGCCCCGGCGTCGATGAGTCGCAAACCGCCGACAAGGCGATCAAGCAGCTCATCGACATCACGAACTTCCTGCGCTACATGTTCATCGCCATTTCGACGATCCTGATCACGTCGTCGCTGTTCCTGATCGTGAACACGATCCGGCTGGCGACGTTCGCCCGCCGGCGCGAGATCGAGGTCATGAAGCTGGTCGGCGCGTCGAACTGGTTCGTCCGTATCCCGTTCATGGCCGAGGGCCTCGTCCAGGGGGCGGTCGGCGCCGGGCTCGCGGTGAGCGGTGTGTTCGCGCTCCAGTACCTCTTGAGCCAAGTTGACACCTCGCAGGGTGACTTCTTCCGGGGCTATTACGTGACCACGGGCAACGCGGGCGCGATCAGCGTCATCCTCCTGATCATGGGGGCGGCCATCGGGGCCCTCGGCGCCGGCGTCGGCCTCCGCCGGTTCCTGCGGGTCTGACCCCGCTTGCTGAAGATCCACCAGCGTTCTGCGGATCGTTGCTAGCGTCAGGGC
>JBKOZX010000099.1:0-4211 GCA_046726115.1 Actinomycetota bacterium
GTCCAAGAACTTGTAACGCCCGCGTCCCCTGACTTCTAACCAGCCCAGCCGCGCGAACAGGGCGAGGGCCTTGTTCACGCGCTCGCGGGAGGCGCCGACCATGCCGGCCAGCTCCTCCTGGGTGACGGGCAGCTTGAACTCGTCGTCGCCGCCGGCGAGCTCGAGCAGTCGCTTGGCGGTGCGGCCGGGCACGTCGAGGAACACGGCATCGGCGAGCGCTTCGTCGGTGGCGCGCAGCCAGCGGGCCAAGAGCCGCGTGACCGTCCAGAGGAGCTCGGGACGCGTCGTGAGCACGTCACGCACGGGCTCGTACGCGAGCACGATGACGCGCGACTCGATGAGAGCGCGCGCGTCCGCGGAGCGTTGGGCGCCGTCGAAGAGCGGGAGCTCGCCGAACATCGCGCCGTTCTCGAGCACCGCCAGCACGGACTCGCGGCCGTCGGGTGCCTTCGTCGCGATTGCGACGCGCCCGTGCTCGATGACGAACAGCTCACCGGCGGCGTCGCCCTGGCTGAACAACAGCTCGTTGCGCTCGTAAGTCCGCGTCGTGGCCTGTTGCCGCAAGTCGTCGAGCACATCGGCGGGTAACGCCGTGAACAGCTCGGTGGTGTCGAGCAGCCGTCGTTCGGGCACGAGCCTGCACCTCCTTCCCGTTCTTCGGCGGTCCGAAGGCTACCCGTCGTGCAAGAGGTTGCGCGCGGTTCTGGTATTCTTGTTGTTCGCTTCCACCTCACTCCGAGGAGCTTCATGTCCTTCCGCGTTGGTGACAAGGTCGTCTACCCGCATCACGGGGCGGCGACCATCGAGAAGAAGGAGAAGAAGAACGTCTTCGGAGAGAAGAAGGACTACCTGATCCTGCGGCTCGCGTACGGCGACCTCACCCTCATGGTGCCGGCCGACAACGCCGAGGACATCGGCCTCCGTGACGTCATCAACGACGAAGAGGTCGAGGAGGTCTTCGCAGTTCTTCGCAAGAAGGAAGCGCGCATGCCGACCAACTGGTCTCGCCGCTTCAAGAACCACGTGGAGAAGCTCAAGAGCGGCGACATCTATCAGGTCGCCGAGGTCGTCCGGAACCTCTCGATCCGCGAGAAGGACAAAGGCCTGTCGGCGGGCGAGAAGCGAATGCTGGCCAAGGCGCGCCAGATCCTCGTGTCCGAGCTGACCTTCGCCCTCAACGTGGACGAGGACGCGGCCGAGGCGCGTCTCGACACGGCGCTCGGAAAGTAGCGACTCCCCGGAGTCGTTCCGGTGCCATCCTGACGGCGTGGACACCTGGGGCATCGTCGTCGCCGGTGGCTCCGGGAGCCGTTTCGGGGTGCCGAAGCAGTTCGAGACCGTCGCCGGTGCCCGCCTCGTCGACCGGGCCGTCGACGCCGCCAGCGCCGCGTGCGACGACGTCGTGGTCGTGCTGCCCGCCGGCGTCGCGTGGGACGGCCGCCACGTCACCGCTGCCGTCCCCGGCGGATCGACCCGGTCGGCGTCAGTACGCGCCGGCCTGGACGCGGTCACGGGCTCGACCGCCGTCGTGGTCGTCCACGACGCCGCTCGCCCGCTGGCGTCGGCGGCACTGTTCGAAGCCGTGATCGGCGCCGTCCGCGCCGGAGCCGACGCCGCCGTGCCCGGTCTCCCGATTCCGGACACTGTGAAGCGCGTCGACGGTGACCACATCGTCGAGACGATCTCGCGCGACGGGCTCCGCGCCGTGCAGACGCCGCAGGCCTTCCGGACCGACGCGCTCCGCGCCGCGCACGCGGCGGGTGGCGAAGCGACCGACGACGCCGCGCTCGTCGAGGCCGCGGGCGGACGCGTCGTCATCGTCCCGGGCGACCCGCGCAACCTCAAGATCACGACCCCGGCCGACCTCGTCCTCGCGGCTGCGCTGCTCGCCGGCGGGTCCGAGGAGCAGCGGTGACCTCGCTCCGGATCGGCCAGGGCTTCGACGTGCACCCCTTCGGTGACGGCGGCGTCCTCGTCCTCGGCGGCGTCGAGCTCGAGGGCCCGGCGCTGGTAGGGCATTCCGACGCCGACGTCGTCGCGCACGCTGTCGCCGACGCGTTGCTGGGCGCGGCGGCGCTGCCGGACCTCGGGTCGCTCTTCCCGGCCGGCGACGATCGGTACCGCGACGCATCGTCGATCGGGCTGTTGCGCAACGTCGCGGGCCAGGTCGCCGCGCGCGGTTGGAAGCTCGGGAACGTCGACGTGGTGGTTGCCGCCGAACGCCCGTCGCTCGCCCCGCACGTGCGCGCCATGACGGACAACCTGTTCCACGCGCTCGTCGCGCTGTTCCCGGAGCCCGGCGCGCAGGATCTCGTATCGGTGAGACCGAAGCGGGGCGAGGGGCTGGGCGCAATCGGTCGCGGCGAAGGCATCGCGGTCTGGGCGGTGGCGCTCCTCGACGGCGCCGACACGAGATGATCCGACTCCACGACACGTTCTCCGGCGAGAAGGTCGAGTTCGTCCCGCGCGAGCCCGGCAAGGTCTCGATCTACGTGTGCGGGCCGACGGTGTACGAGGTGCCGCACGTCGGCCACGGCCGCGCCGCCATCGTCTTCGACATCATCCGCCGTTATCTCGAGTGGCGCGGTCTCGACGTGATGTTCGTGAGCAACGTCACCGACGTCGAGGACAAGATCATCCGCCGCGCTGCCGAGGAGGGCAGCAGTGAACCCGAGGTCGCGCAGCGGTACGAGGCCGCGTACTGGACCGAGATGGAGCGGCTCGGTGTGCGTCGCCCGGACTCGTTGCCGCGCGCCACGGCCTACATCGACCGGATGGTCAAGCTCATCGGCGAGCTGGTCGACTCCGGCCGCGCGTATGTCGTCGAGGGTCAGGGGGTGTACTTCGACGTGACGTCGTTCCCCGAGTATGGCGAGCTCGCGCACCGCCGACTCGAAGATCTCCTGGGCTCCGCCGGAGCTCGCGTGGACGTCGACGAGCGCAAGCGCAGCCCGGTCGACTTCGCGCTCTGGAAGTCGGCCAAGCCCGGTGAGCCGGCGTGGGACTCGCCGTGGGGCAAGGGCCGACCCGGCTGGCACATCGAATGCTCGGCGATGTCGCTCGACCTGCTCGGCGAGGGCTTCGACATCCACGGCGGCGGCGACGACCTCATCTTTCCGCACCACGAGAACGAGCGTGCCCAGGCAGAGGGCGCCGGCCACCGCTTCGCGCGCTACTGGATCCACAACGGCATGGTGATGGTCGGCACCGAGAAGATGGCGAAGTCGCTCGGCAACTTCACGACCCTCAAGGACGCCCTCGACGCCCACGGGCCCCGGGCCATGCGCATGGCGGTGCTCCAGACCCACTACCGCAGCCCGGTCGAGATCGGCGACCGGGAGCTCGACGCCGCCGGCGAGGCGGTTTCGCGCCTCGACGCGCTCGTCCGTCGTGCCCGCGCCGCCGGCATACCCGGAGATGCCCCGTTCGACGAGCAGGCGGTCGCGGCCTTTCGCGCCGCCATGGACGACGACGTCCGCACGCCGGAAGCAATGTCGGTCGTGTTCACGCTGGCCCGGGACACGAACACCGCGATCGACGAGGGCGAGACCGAGCGGGCCGCATCGGGCGCGGCGACGGTCCGGGAGCTCAGCCGGGCATTGGGTCTCGAGCTCGACGACGGCGCAGGCACGGACGACGCCGAGATCGACGCGCTGGTCGAGCGCCGCAACCAGGCCCGCCAGGCCGGTGACTTCGACGAGGCCGACCGCATTCGCGCCGAGATGGCGGAACACGGCATCACGCTCGAAGACACCCCGACCGGCACGATCTGGCACCGGTGACCCGGCGGCGACCTGCCTCCGACCCGGGTGGCGAGCGAGTCGAGGGACAGCGGGCAGTGCGGGAGCTGCTCACCGCCGGACGGCGTCGCGTCCGCACGGTCTGGCTCGCGGCCGACTGGTCGGACGACCGCGGTGATCTGGCTGATCTGGCGAGGGAACGCGGCGTCGACGTGCGCCGCGTCTCGCGCGACGAGCTGGGCGACCTTGCCCGTACCGAGGCGCCGCAAGGTGTCGTAGCCGCCGCCGAGCCGATCGAACCCGCCGACCTCGGCGCGCTTCTCGCCGCGCCGTTGACGTTTCTCGTCGCGCTCGACGGTGTCACCGATCCGCAGAACCTCGGCGCGGTCCTGCGCGGCGCCGAGACCGCGGGCGCAACCGGAGTCGTGTTGCCCCGCCACCGCGCCGCCCACATCACTCCCGCAGTCACGA
>JBKOZX010000100.1:0-2147 GCA_046726115.1 Actinomycetota bacterium
CGGCCCGGGGCGTCCGTGACACGCCTGCGTTGCCGCGCGGGACCGGCCTGCCAACCGATCCGGGCGCGCTGGTGGCACTGCAAGAGACGTGGCGCGGGGTGCCGAAGTGAGACGTGCAATCGGCGCCGCGCTCGCTGTGCTCGCTGTCGCCGCCACTGTGCACGTGCTCACCCCCGCCGTCGCCCGTGCCGCCGACTGCATCACGGTCGACATGGAGGTGTCGCCCGAGAAAGTCGACCTGCTCACCGATCTCGCCAAGCGATTCAACGACTCGGACCGTGCCAACCTCGACGGCCAGTGCGTCAATGTCCAGGTGGCGAAGAAGTCGTCGGGCGAGGCGGCGTCGTTGCTGGCCGACGACTGGCCCGACCCGAAAGCGAACGGGCCGCGGCCAGTCGTGTGGTCGCCGGCGTCGAGCGCTTGGGGTCAGGTCGTGAACCAGCGCCGGGCTGACGCGGGCAAGAAGGCGATCGCCCCCGCCGGCACCCCTCTCCAGCTCACGCCGCTCGTCATCGCGATGCCGAAGCCGATGGCGGAGGCGCTCGGCTACCCGAACACACCGCTCGGGTACTCCGACATTCTCAGCCTGGCGCGCAACCCGGATGGCTGGGGCGCGTACGGACATCCCGAGTGGGGGCCGTTCCGGCTCGGTAAGACCAACCCCAACTTCTCCACCAGCGCCCTCAACGCCACGATCGCCCAGTACTACGCGGCGTCGGGTAAGACGAGCGGGCTCACCCTCGAGGACCTCAACCGCCCTGAGGTGGACGATTTCGCGCGCGGCGTCGAATCGTCCGTGGTGCATTACGGCGACACCACGCTCACCTTTCTCAACAACCTCTACCGCGCCGACCAGCGCGGCACCGGTCTGACGTACGTGTCGGCGGTCGCGGTCGAGGAGAAATCCGTCATCGACTTCAACAAAGGCAACCCCGACGGCATCCTCGATCCCGGCGAGCATCCCAAGCCCCCGCGCGTGCCGTTGGTCGCGATCTATCCGAAGGAAGGGACGCTCTTCTCGGACAGCCCGTTCATCACGGTCGACGCGCCGTGGGTCAGCGCGAAGGAGAAGCGGGCGGCGGCCAAGTTCCAGCAGTTCGTCGAGCAGCCGGCGAACCAGAAGCGGGTGCTCAAGTTCGGGTTCCGGCCTGGCAACCCGAAGGTCGCGATCGGCGCGCCGATCCAAGCGAAGTACGGCGTCGACCCCAACCAGCCGCAGACGACTCTCGAGTTGCCGTCGCCGCCGGTGCTCGTCGGGCTCATCGACCGGTGGGGCCAGAACCGCAAGGCGGCCCGGGTGCTGATAGTGATCGACGTGTCGGGGTCGATGGGCGAGCCCGCGAGCGGTGAGGTTGGCGCGACGAAGCTCGACCTGGTCAAGAAGGCGGCGATGGCCGCCCTCGGCGAGTTCAAGCCCGACGACGACGTCGGGCTGTGGATCTTCTCGACCGAGGTAAGCCGCACGGAGCCGACGGACTACCTGGAGCTGATGCCGATCGCGCCGATCGGGCCGCAGCGCGAGGCGATGGCCGCGAAGATCAATGATCTCGTGCCAACCCAGGGAACGCCGCTGTACACGGTCACGAAGGCCGCCGACGACCAATTGGTCCAAACCTTCGATGCCCAGCGCATCAACGCCGTGCTCCTCCTGACCGACGGGAAGAACGAGGACGAGCGGAACAACGACCTCAACGGGCTGCTGCGCGACCTCCGTTCGCGCAACGAAGGGCAGGTCGCGAACCCGGTGCGGGTGTTCCCGATCGCGTACGGCCAGGACGCCGATCTGCCCACGCTCAAACGCATCGCCGAGGCGACGAACGCCACCGTCTATGACGCCGCCGACCCGAAGAGCATCAACAAGGTGTTCCTTGCCGTCGTGAGCAACTTCTAGTGCTCTTCTCAGGAATCACATGTCGCTGATCGACCGTCTGCCCGAGCATCTCAAGAACCGCAAGACGGGGGACGCCGTCACCGCGCCGTCGGCGGTGCTGCTGGCGGGAGCGGGCACGGCCGCCGGCGTGCTCATCGGCGCCGGGCTGCCGGTTGCAATCGTGATCGGCGCGGTCGCGTACGGGGTGCGGGTCGCGTTCGGTTTACCGCGCAAGCCAAAGCCCGAGCGCATCGACCTCGCGGGCCTCGGCCAGCCC
>JBKOZX010000101.1:0-1576 GCA_046726115.1 Actinomycetota bacterium
GACCGGTTCTCGTGTGCGGGAGGGAGCGTGTTCGAGCGGCTTCGCAGCGCTGTCGGTGATCTCGAGGCGGTGTCGCGCGCCCTCGACCCGGGGTGCCTCGACGGACGGGCCGCCGCCTCGCTGGTCGAGGTGGCAGCGCGGGGTGAGCGGATCTGCGCGGCGATCAAGTCCCTGGCGGCGCGCAAGGTGGAGGAGACGAACGCGTGGCGCGTGGGCGGGCATCGCAGCGCCGCACACTGGGTGGCGGAAGCGACCGGCGAGACAGTGGGCGCAGCTACGCGTGCGTTGGAGACGGCCCGCGCGCTCGACACGTTGCCCGAGACTGACGCGGCGTTCCGAACGGGACAGCTCTCTTCGACTCAGGCGGCGGAGATCGCGAGCGCGGCGGGCGCGGACGGGAGTGCCGAAGCCGCGCTCCTGGAGGCGGCCCGATCGACGAGCGTCAAGGGACTGCGCGACCGATGCCGGGAGGTGCGCGCCGGCGCCGAGGCCGACGACGCCGCGTGGGCCCGTCGGCTCCACGTCCAGCGGCGGGCTCACGAGTGGACCGACCCCGACGGCACGTACCGGCTCGAGGCTCGCCTCGCGCCCGACGCCGGCGCGCGGTTCTCCTCGGCGTGGAAGGCGCATGTCGATCGGATCTTCCAGGACGCCCGCCGCGCCGGGCGGCGCGAGCCCCGCGCCGCATACGCCGCCGACGCTCTCGTCGCCCTTGCGAGCGAGGGTCCGTACAAGCCGGTGCAGGTCAGCGTCGTCGTCGACAGCAGCGCGCTGGCACGCGGGCACACCGAGCCCGGCGAGCGTTGTGAGATCGGCGGCGTCGGCCCGGCGCCGGTAACCACCGCCCGGGCCCTGCTGGACGACTCGGCGGTGTCGGTGCTGGTCCGTGACGGCGACGACATCACTGCGGTCTCCAAGCCGACGCGCACGATCCCGGCCAAGCTGCGTCGGGCGCTCGAAGCCCGCTATCCGACCTGTGGCGTCAAGGGCTGCGCCAACGACCAGTTCCTCCAGATCGACCACATCGTGCCGCTGTGCGAGGGCGGACGCACCGAGATCGCCAACGCGTGGCGGCTCTGCACGCACCATCACGACCTGAAGACGTACTTCGGGTGGAGGGTCGTCGGCGAGAACGGCGACCGCGACCTCGTCCCGCCGTGACCGTGTCGCGTCAGCGGGTGCGAGCTCCACCTGCGGCTGCCGCGAGGCGTGCTCGGCGCCGGAGCGCGAGGAGAACGACGCCGATGACGACGAGCGCGGCCGGAATCGCCAGGAGGAGCTACAGCAGCCACGAGGAACCCCCGGCAGCTGAGGTCGGCAGCGCCCCCGTGAACGCGAGACGGCCGGTCATCGTGTGCGAGATGCTGCCGGAGGTGGCGGGAGGGTCGGCGCGCAGTGATGCCGTGCTGAACCGGCGCGGCGGGCTTCGCGTCGGATGTCGTACCGCGCGCGAGTCGAACGCGGCGTACGGCGCGCGTGCGTCAGCCCGTGAAGCGCACGACACCGGCGACCGGTGTCGCGGCCGTCGGTGCCGTCGGGCTGGACGGGCCGGGCGGGGTGGGTGGCGCTTCATAGG
>JBKOZX010000102.1:0-13290 GCA_046726115.1 Actinomycetota bacterium
TCGAGCAGGACGATCGAGGAGTCGCTGCGCGACCTCGCGTACGACCGCCTCGAGGACGCCGCCGCCGGCGACGACAGCGCGGCCGCCGACGAGAAGCGGCTCCACCAAGCCCGCCGGGCGGTAGAGCGCGCCATCCACGCGCTGGGGATGGGCAGCGAGCGCTAGGGCGACGCTGTGCGCGCGTCCGGCCGATCGGCCATCAGCGACGCGGCTCGCGTCCGTTGAGGCGGTCGATCAGCACGCGGAGCCGCGCGAAACCGTGGCGGTCGAACCGGAACGCGATCCGGTCGAGCTCGACGTTGTCGCCGTCGGCCCGCTCGGGCGGCGTCGCCTCGATGCGCTCGATGCGCCCGCGCGCGACGATGTCGGCGAACTCGTCGCTCAGCGCGTCGAGGGTGGCGTCGTCCGGCGCATGCTGCAGACGGAGGACGAGGCGGCCGTCGACGAACCGCTGCGAGTGATAGTTGGCGTAGAAGCCCGTGACCTCGTCGACGGCGAGCTCGACGTCGTCGGTGATCAGGACGAGGTCGAGGTCGTGCTTGTCGATGTAGCCGCTCGTGACAAGCTCCTGCTCGACGAAGCTGCGCCACGACGCCCAGAACGTCCCGTCGGGCATGTCGAGCAGGACGATCGGTGCCGGCTGCGACTTCCCGGTCTGGACCAGCGTGAGGAGCTCGAAGGTCTCGTCCATCGTGCCGAAACCGCCCGGCAGCATGGCGAAGCCGTGGGCCTCCTTCACGAACTCGAGCTTGCGCGTGAAGAAGTACCGGAAGTTGACGAGCTTGGGGTCGCCCTCGGCGATGAACTGGCTTGTCGCCGCCTCGAACGGCAGGCGGATGCTCACACCGAACGCGTTGTCGGGACCGGCGCCTTCGAGGCCTGCCTCCATGATTCCCGGGCCGGCGCCGGTGATGATCATCCAGTCGTGCGCGGCCATTGCCGTCGCGAGGCGCCGCGCCTGATCGTAGAGCGGGTCGTCGGCCTCGGTCCGCGCCGATCCGAAGATGGCGAGCTTGCGCTCGCTCCGGTACGGGGCGAAGACGTCGAACGCGTGTCGCATCTCCTTGAGAGCCGCGTTGGCGATCTTCAGGTCGCCGCGGTCGGCGCGGTCACGCGCCATGCGCACGGCCGACACGATCAGCTCGAAGATGAGGTCGGAGTTGTCGGCGCCGGCCTGCTCGGCGAGGGCGTTGACGGCCGCGTCGAGCTCGGCGTCACCGGTGCGGTAGCGCGGGCGACGGGCCATGCCCCGAGGGTATGACTCGGGTGGTGTTTACGGGATGATCTTCGTCGCCAGCTCCGCCAGGGACACTTCGGGCCGAGCCCCGTAGTGCGAGATCACCTCGGCGGCGGCTGCCGACCCGAGCTGCCCGCTCGTCGCGAGATCGTGACCGCGGGTCAGGCCGTACAGGAACCCGGCGGCGTACTGGTCGCCGGCGCCCGTCGTGTCGACCAGGCGATCGACGGGGTACGCGTCGACCACGTGCACCTCGTCGCCGGCGACGATCACCGAGCCGAGCTCGCTGCGCGTCAGCGCCGCGACGTGGCAGTGGTGCCGCACACGCTGCAGGGCGACGTCGAACTCGGCGGCCTCGTATAGCGAGCAGATCTCGGCTTCGTTGGCGAACAGCACGTCGATCTCGCCCTCGACGAGGGCCCGGAACTGGTCGCGGTGGCGGTCGACGCAGAACGGGTCCGACAGGGTGAGCGCAACGAGGCGGTTCGCGCCCCGCGCCGATGCGGCGGCGTGCCGGATCGCATCTTTTGCCGGTGGCTGATCCCAGAGATAGCCCTCGAGGTACGTCACCTGCGCGCGAGCGACGACGCCACTGTCCACGTCCTCGGGCCCGAGGAAGCTCGACGCGCCGAGATAGGTGCACTGGGTCCGCTGCGCATCGGGTGTGACCATCACGAGGCAACGCCCGGTGGCCGGCCCCGAGGTCGCGGGCGGCACGTCGAAGTGGGCGCCGAGCGACCGCAGGTCGTGGGTGTAGACCTTCCCGAGCTGGTCGTCGCGGACTCGCCCCACGAACGCCACGGACGCGCCGAACGACGCCAGCCCGGCGATCGTGTTGGCGCACGATCCGCCCGAGATCTCCTGTGCCGGGGGCAGGTCGGCGTACAGGGTGTCGACTTGGTCGAGGTCTGCCATCGTGGTCGCGCCGTGGGCGAGACCATGCCTGTCGATGAACTCGTCGTCGACGGAGGTGATGACGTCGACGAGCGCGTTCCCGATGCCGAGAACGTCGAAGTCGGGTTCGCTCATTGTTCCTTGCCGCCGTCGCAAGCTCCGGCTCTGCGGCGGCGGTCGGCAAAGCCCCCGCCGCCGCGGGCTGCTTGGACCAGCGGGACGAAGGACACGGGCGCAGCGTTGCCGTTGGCGTGCGCGTGCTCCTCGTCGGGCGGTCGGAGGCGGCGCCCGACCGTCGTGACGCGCCCGTAGAGCGTCGTGCGCTGCTCGAGCGTCCGGCCCAGCGGCTCCACGATCTCGCGGAACTCGGCCTCGTCGAGCTCCTGGCCGTGGCTGGCGCCCGCGGCCCGGGAGATGTTCTCGTCCATGAGCGTCCCACCGAGGTCGTTGGCGCCGGCCCGGAGGGCTTGGCGGGCACCGTCGACGCCCATCTTCACCCAGGAGACCTGGATGTTGTCGATCCAGCCGCGGTACGCGATGCGCGCCACGGCGTGGATGAGCAGCGCCTCGCGGAACGTGGGGCCGGGCCGCGCCCGCCGCTGGAGGAAGATCGGACTCGCCATGTGCACGAATGGCAGCGGAACGAACTCGGTGAAGCCGCCGGTTTCCTTCTGGAGGTCGCGGGTGCGCACCAGGTGCCGCGCCACGTGCACCGGGCGCTCGACGTGACCGAACATGATCGTGATGTTCGATTGCAGCCCGATCGAGTGCGCGATGCGATGTGTCTCCAGCCACTCATCGGTGGTGACCTTGTCGGGGCAGATGATGGCGCGCACCTCGTCGTCGAGGATCTCGGCCGCGGTGCCGGGCAGCGTGGAGAGCCCGGCTTCCTTTGCGAGCAGCAGGTAGTCGCGCAACGGCATGTCCAGCCGTCGGGCGCCTTCGGTGACCTCGAGCGCCGTGAAGGCGTGCACGTGGATCTGCGGCGCGACCTCCTTCACCGCACGCGCGACCGAGAGGTAGTACTCGCCGTCGAAATCGGGGTGGATGCCGCCCTGCAGGCACACCTCGGTGGCGCCGCACTCGACCGCTTCGACCACGCGGCGCTGGATCTCCTCGTGGTCGAGCAGGTACGGGTCGCCGCGCAGGTTCAGCGACAGCGGACCCTTCGAGAAGGCGCAGAACCGGCACTTGAACGTGCAGATGTTCGTGTAGTTGATGTTGCGGTTCCGCACGAAGGTCACGACCTCGCCGACCGCGCCGCGCCGCAGCTCGTCGGCGACTTCGCACACCCGGGCGAGCTCTGGGTCCCGGGCCGACAGCAGGGTCACGAGCTCGTCGACACCGACCTCCTCGCCGGCGGTGACAGCGTCCAGCACCTCGGCGACGGGACCGCCGGCGCGCGCCGGAGTGGCCGCGGAAAGCAGCACCGGCGGGTGCTCGGTGCCGCCGGCCGACCACGCGTGCTCGCGCCCGAGAGCCTCCGAGTCGGCGCGCAGGAGGACGGGGAACCGCACGTCAGCATGCAGCCACTCCTCGGGATCGTGGACGAACTCGGGATAGACGGTCAGGCGGGGCGCGAGCACTTTGCCCGCAGCCTCGGTGGCCGAGCGGAGGCGGTCGAGCGCGGGCCACGGCCGCTCGGGGTTCACGTGATCGATCGTCACGGGTGAGACGCCGCCCCAGTCGTCGATGCCGGCGGCGAGAAGTGCGCCGAGGTCGTCGCTGAGGTTGGGCGGCGCCTGCACGTGCATGTCGGGGCCGAGCACCAGGCGCGCCGCCGCAACGGTCCAGACGAACTCGTGGCGGTCGCAGGCATCGTGGCGCTGCATCGCTGTGCCCGGCTTGGGCAGGAAGTTCTGGACGATCACTTCTTGGACGTGGCCGTGGCGGACGTGGCTCTCGCGAATGGCGAGCAGCGCGTCGACGCGCTCGTCGCGCGTCTCGCCGATGCCCACGAGGATCCCGGTCGTGAACGGCACGCGTGCCTCTCCGGCGGCCTCGAGCGTGGCGAGGCGACGCGCCGGCGTCTTGTCGGGCGCGCCGTGATGGGGGCCGCCGGGCTCGCCGAGCCGAGCGGCGAGCGTCTCGATCATCATCCCCTGGGACGGGCTGACCGCCCGGAGACGCTCGAGCTCGGGCCTCGAGAGCGCGCCCGCGTTGGCGTGCGGCAGCAGCCCCGTCTCGTCGAGCACGGCCCGGCAGGCGTCGACGAGGTAGTCGACGGTCGTCTCGTAGCCGTGCGCGTCCAACCACTCGCGGGCCGCCGGGTACCGCTCCTCGGGTCCTTCGCCCAGCGTGAAGAGCGCCTCGTGGCACCCGACCGCGGCGCCCTTACGCGCGATGTCGAGGACGTCGTCGAGCGAGAGGTACGGCGACTCCAGGCGCGCTGGCGGCTTGGCGAACGTGCAGTAGCCGCAGCGATCACGGCACAGCATCGTGAGGGGAATGAAGACCTTGGGCGAGAACGTGACGTGGTCGCCGTGCCCGCGGTCGCGCAGGCGAGCGGCCTCGGTGACGAGCTCGGCCGGGGAGACGCCGGGGAGCGCTCGGGCTTCCGCCGCGCTGAGCACGAATACTCCTTTGGTCGCCGTCGCAGGAGCGGCTCTGCGGTGACGGTCCGCAAAGCAGCCGCCGCCGCGGAAGCCTAGGCCGCCCGCGATGGCCCGCTGACCGCCTCGCCTGCGGCGGGCCTAGCCGTTGGCGGCCTGGTCCACGAGCCAGATCACGCGGCCGGCCGAGACGCGCGCGGCGGGCAGGTCGTCACCGGCCTTGACCCGTTGGAACGCGTCGCGCTTCACGTCGCCGGCCACGGTGAACACGGCCAGGCGGGACTGAGCGAGCGCGGGGAACGTCAGCGTGAGCCGTGGGTGCGGGTGCAGGTCGTCGCCCGTCGCCACGACCAGCCGCTCGCGCTCGTCGAGCGCCGGCGACCCGGGGAAAAGCGAGGCCGTGTGCCCGTCGGGGCCCAGTCCGAGGTGGACGAAGTCGAGGGGCCCGTACTCGCGGAGGAGACGGTCGTACGCATCGGCGGCCGCGTCGATGGTCTCGCCCGCGTGCCGCATCGAGTAGATGGTGCGGGGCAGGCACTGGTCGAGGAACGCATGGCGGGCGGCGCCTTCGTTCGACTCGGGATCGCCGAGGGGCACCCAGCGCTCGTCGCCGAAGAACACGTCGACGGCGTTCCATTCGGCGTCGGCGACCGCCAGGAGCTCGTAGCACTGCCGGGCGGTCGAGCCACCCGACAACGCGAACGATCCCGGCGCTTCCTCGACGAACAGAGCCGAGAACGCCTGGGGGACGTGGTCGACGACGCGGAGCTCGCCCGGGAGGCTCAAGGCGTCCGCCACGTGTCGCCGTAGCTCCGCGCGAGCAGCTCGTCGGCCTCGGGCGGCCCCCACGTGCCTGCCGGATAAAAGGAAAGCGGAATCGTCCCGGCGTCGAAGGCGTCGATGAGCGGCTGCACGACCCGCCACGCCTGGTTGACCTCGTCGGCGCGGATGAACAACGTCGCGTCGCCGAGGAAAGCGTCGCCGAGAACACGCTCGTACGCTTCGGGGGGCTGCTCCGCGAACGCGCGCCCGTAGCGGAAGTCGAGGTCGACGCCGCGAACTCGGAACGGCGAACCCGGGACCTTCGCCGCGAACTCGAGCATGATCCCTTCATCGGGTTGGATGCGGAGGACCATCGTGTTCGGCTCGACGGAATCGACGGCGCCCGGCGGCAGCGGCAGGAACGGCACCTGCTTGTAACGCAGGGCGACTTCGGTCACGCGGTGCGGGAGGCGCTTTCCGGTCCGCAGGTAGAAGGGCACGCCGGCCCAGCGCCAGTTGTCGACGTCGAGCTCGATGGCGAGGTACGTCTCGACCGCGCTGTCCGGCGCGACGCCCTCTTCCTCGCGGTACGCCGGGACCTCCACGCCACCCACCTCACCGCGGGTGTACTGACCGCGGACGACGACGCGGGCGAGGCCCTCCGCCGCCAGCGGGCGGATCGACCGGAGCGCCTTCACCTTCTCGTCGCGGATGGCGTTGGCGTCGAACGACGCCGGCGGCTCCATCGCCGTGAGGGCGAGGACCTGGAGGAGGTGGTTCTGCACGATGTCCCGCAGCGCGCCGGATTGCTCGTAGAAGGTGCCGCGATGTTCGACGCCGAGATCCTCGGCCACCGTGATCTGCACATGATCGACGTACCTGCGGTTCCACAGCGGCTCGAAGATGGTGTTCGCGAAGCGCAGAGCCAGGATGTTCTGGACCGTCTCCTTCGCGAGGTAGTGGTCGATGCGAAAGATCTGGTGCTCTCCGAAGTACTCGTGCAGCTCCGCGTCGAGCGCCTCCGAGGACTCGAGGTCGCGTCCGAAGGGCTTCTCGACGATGATGCGCCGGAACGTGCCCGGGACCTCCTCGGCGAGCCCGACCTGTCCGAGTCCCGCGGCAACCTTCCCGAACAGCTGAGGAATCGTCGCGAGGTAGAAGAGCGCATTACCGGACGTGCCGTAGCGCGCCTGGCAGTCGGTCAGCACCGCGGCGAGCTTGCGAAACGTCGCGTCGTCGTTGAACGCACCGGCGATGTACCGGTAGTGGATGCCGTACTGGTCGAGTGCAGACTGCCGACCGTCGTCGGCCTTCTCGACCGCGTTGCGGACCTCGGTGGCGAAGTCGTCGTCGCTCATGCGCGTCCGCGACACACCGACGATCACCATGTTTCTGGGCAGCTGGCCACGCGCGGCCAGCGTTGCCACGGCGGGATACAGCTTGCGGTGCGCGAGGTCACCCGTCGCCCCGAAGACGACGAACGCCGTCGACACCGCTACGGCATCGCCGTTCAGATCGGTCATGAGCTCCTCCGTTGGCGATGTGCGGAACTTCGGCGGGCCCAGCGGTTCGGATGGAGCGCTTCGGGCGATGATACGGCGCAACCCGTGGCGACAGACTGCCGAGAGGGGACGGGCGAGTGGAACGCGAAACGGTCTCGATCTACGAGCAAAACGCGCGGGCGTGGCAATCGCAGCGGCCGCCGCGCCGGCTCGATGATGCCGCGCGTTTTCGCGCGTTGGTACCACGCGACGCGATCCGAGCCGACGTCGGGTGCGGTGCCGGGGGATACGTGGCGGAGCTCGGCGCGCCCGTCGTGGCGCTCGATGCGGCGTGGTCGATGCTCGAGCTCGCGGCCGAGGCCGCGCCGGATGCGTGGTGCGTGCAAGCGGACCTTGAGGCGCTTCCGTTCCGCGCCGGCGGACTCGGGGGCGCGTGGTCCCGCGCGAGCTACCTGCACATCCCGCGCGTGCGGCTCCCGATGGCGCTGGCGGAGCTCCACTGGGCGATGGCGGTGGACGCGCCGGTATACCTGGACGTGCGGCGTGGGGACAGTGACGGGCCGCGGTCCGGAGACGACTTCCCGGGGCGGTTCTTCGCCGAGTGGCAAGCAGCGCCCTTGTGCGACGTGGTGGCCGGCGCGGGCTTCGCCGCCGACGACGTCGACCTCGAGGAGCATTGGATCAGGGTGTGGGCGCGCCGGGCGCACACGTTGCCCGACACCGTTGGGCCAGGGATGCGATTGCTCGTCTGCGGGCTGAACCCGAGCATCTACGCCGCCGATGCCGGCGTCGCGTACGCGCGGCCCGGGAACCGGTTTTGGCCCGCGGCGCGCGCCGCCGGGCTGGTCGACCGCGATCGCGATCCCGGCGACGCCCTCGAGCGCCACGGCGTGGGTATCACCGATCTCGTCAAGCGGGCGACGACGGGGGCACGTGAGCTGTCGGTTGCCGAGTACCGCGACGGCGCGGCGCGGGTCGAGCGGCTCGTGCGGTGGCTGCGCCCTGGCGCCGTGTGCTTCGTCGGGCTCACCGGCTGGCGCGCCGCCGTGGATCCCGACGCCCGGGCGGGGGAGCAGCCGAACGGCTTCGGCGGCGTTGCAGCGTACGTGATGCCGTCCACGAGTGGCGCGAACGCGCACGCACGTCCCGACGAGCTCGCCGAGCACCTTCGGGCCGCAGCCGCGCTCAGCGTGTGAGCTCGGCGGCGTGCTTCTCGAGGCTTGCCAGACAGTCGCGGTAGGAGCGCTCGAAGCTGTCGACGCCCTCCCGTTCGATGGTCGCGGTGAGGTCGTCGTAGTCGACGCCCGCACCGGGGAGCTCGTCCATCACGCGCTGGGCGCCTTCGACGTCGCGGGTGATCGTGTCGGGCTGCGGGTCGCCGTGGTCGTGCAGCGCGTCGATGGACGGCTGCGCGAGCGTGTTGACCGTGTCGCGCCCGACGAGCTCGTCGACGTAGAGCGTGTCGGAATACGCAGGGTTCTTGGTCGATGTCGACGCCCACAACGGCCGTTGGAGGCGTGCGCCGCGTGCCTCGAGCGCAGCCCAGCGATCGCCGCTGAACCGCTCGCGGAAGAGCTTGTAGGCGAGCTTGGCGTTGGCGACCGCCACCTTCCCGCGTAGCGGATGAGCCTCGGGGAGTCGGCGGTCGGCCTCGGTGTCCACGCGGCTGACGAAGAAGGACGCCACCGACGCGACGCGGGAGACATCGCCTCCTTGCTCGAGGTGGCGCTCGAGGCCGCGGAAGTACGCCTCGATGACCTGCGCGTACCGGGCGAGGGAGAAGATCAGCGTGATGTTGATCGAGATGCCTTCCGACAGGCACTGCTCGATCGCGGGGACGCCCGCCGCCGTCGCCGGGATCTTCACGAACACGTTGGGGCGGCTGGCCTGGTCGTGCAGCCAGTGCACCTGCTCGACGGTGGCGGCCGTCTCATGGGCCCGGTCCGGCGCGACCTCGACGGAGACGAATCCGTCTCGGCCCGCCAGTGCGTCGAACGTGGGACGGAGCACATCGGCCGCGTGGCGGATGTCGTCCAGGACGAGGGACCAGTACGTCGTGTCGATGGGGGCGCCGCTGCGGGCGAGGCCGGCGAGTTGCTCGTCGTACCCCTCACCCGAGGCCATCGCCTTCTCGAAGATCGTCGGGTTGGTGGTGACGCCGCGGATCCCGTCCTCCTCCATGAGACGGCTGAGGCCACCCCCGGTGATCAGCTGCCGGGTGAGGTTGTCGCACCACGGGCTCTGGCCGTATTCGAGGAGTCGGGCGATGGGGGAGCGTGAATCGGTCATCGGGCCTTCCCTCCCGGGGAATCGAGAGCGAGGAGTGCGCGGGCGCGGGCCACGACGTTCTCTGGCGTATACCCGAAGTCGGTCAACACGACACTGCCGGGTGCCGACGCGCCGAAGTGGTCGATCGCGACGACGTCGTCGGCGTAGCGGTCCCAGCCGAGGCTGACACCAGCTTCGACCGCGAGCGTCGGCACTCCGGGCGGGAGGACCTCGTCGCGGTACGAGTCGGGTTGCTCAGCGAGGCGCTCCCACGACGGCATCGACACCACGCGCACGCCGAGACCGTCGGTGGCGAGCTGGTCGCGGGCCGCGACGCAAACGTGCACCTCGGAGCCCGTCCCGATCAGCACGAGGGCGGGCCGATCGCCGGGCTCGTCGACGAGCGTGTACGCTCCGCGGGGCCAACCGTCGGGCGCGCGCTCGGCGGTGCCTATCAGCACAGGCACGTTCTGACGGGTCAGCACGATCGCGCTCGGGCCCTCGCCGTCGATGTGCACGCGCCAGGCTTGTGGGACCTCGTTGGCGTCGGCGGGGCGGATCACGCGCAGTCGTGGAATCGCGCGCAGGGCCATCAGGTGCTCGACGGGCTGGTGCGTCGGGCCGTCCTCGCCGAGACCGACCGAGTCGTGCGACCACACGAACGCGACCTTGGCGCCGGACAGCGCCGCAAGACGCACCGCGGGCCGCTCGTAGTCGCTGAAGATCAAGAACGTGCCGCCGAACGGCAGGGCGCCGCCGGACAGCGCCATTCCGTTCATGATCGAGCCCATACCGTGCTCGCGCACGCCGAAGTGCAGCTGCCGCCCGGTGAAGTCGTCGCGCGTGATCGGAGACGCGGGCTTGAGCGCGGTGCCCGTGTTGCCCGTGAGGTCGGCGCCGCCGCCGATCAGCCCGGGCACGACGTCGAGGATCGCGTCGAGCACCGCTGAACATGCCTTGCGGGTGGGAACCTCCTCGCCGGCGTCCCAGGTCGGGAGCTTCGCTTCCCAGCCGTCGCGGCCGCGCGCGGCGGTCATGAGGTCGTACTCCTCCGCCCGATCGCCGTCCGCATCTCGGAATGCCGTCACCCGCTCGCGCCAGGCATCGCGCGCCGGGCGACCGCGGGCCCCCGCCTGGCGGTAGAAGTCGAGCACCTCGTCAGGGACCCAGAAGTCCTCGGGTGGCATGCCGAGGATCTCCTTCACCTTCGCGACCTCGTCGGCGCCGAGGGGGCTGCCGTGCGCGTGCGCGGTGTCGGTGTACTTCGGTGACGGATACCCGATATGACTCCGCAGGATCAGCAGCGTGGGGCGGTCCTCGACGGCGAGGCCTTCGCGCAGCCCGTGCTCGAGCGCGTCGAGATCCTCGGACACCTCGCCCAGTTGCACGACGTGCCAGTGATAACCCTCGAAGCGCGAGCGCACGTCGTCGGAGTACGAGAGCTCCGTCGGGCCGTCGATCGAGATGTGGTTGTCGTCGTAGACGTAGACGAGGCGCCCCAAGCCGAGGTGACCGGCGAGCGACGCCGTCTCGTGACTCACGCCTTCTTCGAGGTCGCCGTCGGAGCAGATCGCGAAGACGTGGTGGTCGCACACGTCGGCCCCGAAGCGCTCACGCAGGTGCCGCTCGACCAGCGCGATACCGACACCGTTCCCGAAGCCCTGGCCGAGCGGTCCCGTCGTGACCTCGACGCCGGGCGCATGCCCGTGCTCGGGGTGGCCGGGCGTACGCGAGCCGAACTGGCGGAACTGCTTCAGGTCGTCGAGCTCGAGGCCGTACCCCGTGAGGTACAGCATCGAGTACAAGAGCATCGACGCGTGCCCAGCCGACAGCACGAAGCGGTCGCGGTCCGGCCAGTCTGCATCGGCCGCGTCGTACCGCAGGACGCGCGTGAACAGCTCGTGCGCGAGCGGCGCGAGCGCCATCGGGGTTCCCGGATGCCCGGAGTTGGCCCGCTGGACGGCGTCCATCGCCAAGCCGCGGATGACGTCGATGGCGCGCCGCTCGAGCTGCTCGGAAACGCCGGCGCTGCCCGCCGGGGTGACGGGTTCGGCAGTCATGCCCCACCTCCGCTTCGCTCAGGGTACGCCGGCAGTCGCGAACGTTGGCGCACCCGGGGAGACGTCACGCGAACAACGCGAGGCTGGCGGTGAACCCGTGGAGGAAGTTGCGCCCGCCGACGGGCCCGATCTCTCCGGCACAGAACGCCCCCGCCAGCGGGATCGGCCCGAGCAGCTTCTCGACCAGCGCGGCGTCGTGGTCGGGGACCGTGAAGAGGTGCCGGCCCCGGCCGTTGCACGTGAACAGGAGGGCGGCATCGGCGTCGGCCCCGCCGAGCAGCTCCTTGAGGTCCTCGTCGGCGGCGCCGGCGTCGCGCACGTGGAACTGCACGGTCTGGCCCACCGACACGTTCTCACCGACCGCCAGCGCGCCCGAGCTCTCGTCCGCGCCCAGCAGGTTGCGCACCAGGAAGTCGCCGCGGCCGAACTCCGCCTTGTGCTCGTCGACGACCAGCCCGACGTGCAGGCCGCTGCGCAGCATCTCGCGCTCCTCCTGCGTGGCGGCGGCGGCCAGCTCCTGGAGCCGCTCGATCGCCGGCTTCCCCGCCAGCTCCTCGATCAAGTTCTGCGTGGCGGCGGTGACGACGTAGGGACGGCCGATCGGGCGGCATCCCTGCGATACGAGCGTCCGGACCTCGATCCCGCCCTCGACGAACACGCCCACCGCGCCCTCGTCGACGACTCGATCGTCGAGCACGAGCCGGTTGCCACCGGGGCCGCCGGCGGCCGACGCCAGCCCGCCGATGATCTGCAGACCGGGGAGATCGCGGTTGACCCGTTGCAGGAACGCGTCGACCGGGAACGTGAACGGGTCGGCGAACAGGAGCAGGCTCCCGGGGGGCCGGTCGAGCGACGGCCACCCGGTGAGCGCGGGCCCATCCGGCGTCTCCTGGATCCGGAGCGTGACCGGTGTCAGCTCGGCCGCGTCCATCCGGGCCGCGAACACGGCGAGCGCGGGCGTCTCTTCGATCTCATGGGCGCCGCCGACGACCGCGACCGCCGTCCCGCCGACGAGCACGCGGGGCTCGAGCACGCTCCGCAACGCGGGCGCGATGTCCTCGAAGGCTCCGACGTGGTGCGGGGACGCGAAGCAGACGGCGAGATCACAGCGTTCGCCGCCGAGATGCTCGATGATCTCGCCCGCCGCCTCGCCCACCGCTTGCGTGGCGATCGGATGCTGCGACAGGGCCGACGCGAAGGTGGTCACGGCGCGGGGACCGCGGTGAGCGGGACGACCACGCTCGACCCCGACTCGGCGATCGTGCAGCGGGCCTCGATCGTGCCCGGCTCGGGAAACTCCAGCTCGGGCCGCACGAGGCGGTAGCCGAACTTCCCGGGCTCGACGGAGAACTGCTGGGCGTTGCGGGCGACCTCCTCGCCGTCGCGCGTGAAGACGGCCTCGAGGGTTCCCATGCCGCTGTCGTCGGCCGGCGCGCGCACGAGCACGACGAGATGGGGAGTGATCTGGGCGGGGAACGTGGCCACCGGCTCGGAGAAGAATGCGCCGGTGATGTCGATGCGCGTCGAGCCGCCCGGAACCTGGCGGAAGTCGAGGTTCTCGACGAACAGCGCTGCCACGATGTCCATGGCTCGACACTAGCGAGATGGCTCGGCGGCACGGACGCCGCGGCCACGATCGTGGGCGCTGCATAGGCTCGCGGTGACGGCGACTTTGCCGTCCGTCGCCGCAAAGCCGGAGCTTGCGACGGCGACCGAAGGAGGCGTCCGTGACTACCGACATGGTCGACGAGCTCGCGGGCGCAGTCGTAGCCGTCCTCGACCGGGGGCTGTCGGAGGAGGACTCGATCGCGGCGATGCGCCCGGCGATGGATCGGTTCCTGTCCCGCGCCGGCGAGCTCCCGGATGAGGCTTCCCAGCCCGACGCGGACGGCGGCGCGATCGGGCACCTGCTCTATGGAGACCCCGCCGAGCGGTTCCACATCCTCACCGTCGTGTTCCCGCCCGGCACGAGCAGCGGAACCCACGAGCACGGATGCTGGGGGATCATCGGGTAC
>JBKOZX010000103.1:0-5936 GCA_046726115.1 Actinomycetota bacterium
GCGTAGCGCGCCAGCGCGTCGGCGTTCACGTCGATCGTGTAGTGCGACGGGAGCTCGTCGGTGATCGTGTAGGTCGCGCGCCATTTGGCGAAGCGCGCGCCCAAGTCCCGGTACTCGACCAGCCGCTCCCGGAGCCCGTCGAGGCCCTCGGTGACGGTCTCACCCTCGGCGGCGAGCGCGAGCAGCTTGGCGCCCTTGTCGACCTTGATGCCGGGCATGATACCCTTCTCGGCGAGCACCTGCGGGAAGGGGACGCCGTCGCTCGTCGACTGGCGGATCGTCTCGTCGAACAGGATCACGCCGCTGATGAACTCCTCGACGCCGTCGGTGGTGAACAGGAGGTCGCGGTAGGCGCGGCGGTTCTCCTCGGTCGACTCGACGCCGATCTTGTCGAAGCGCTTCTTGATCGTGCCCGTGCTCTCGTCGGCGGCGAGGATGCCCTTGCCGGGGGCGACGATCGCCCGGGCGGTGGCTGCGAGCTCGGACACATTCATGGTCACTCCCACTCGATCGTTCCGGGTGGCTTGCTGGTGATGTCGTAGGCGACCCGGTTCACACCGGACACCTCGTTGATGATCCGCGAGGCGATGCGCTCGAGGACCTCGGCCGGCAAACGGGCCCAGTCGGCGGTCATGGCGTCGTCGGAGGTTACCGCCCGGACGACGATCGGGTACTCGTAGGTGCGGTCGTCGCCCATGACACCGACGGTCCGCACCACCGGGAGGACGGCGAAGCTCTGCCAGATCTCGCGGTACAGCCCGGCCCGCTTGATCTCCTCGACGACGATCGCGTCGGCTCGCCGCAGGATGTCGAGGCGCTCGGGCGTGATCGTCCCCGCGACACGCACCGCGAGGCCGGGACCGGGGAACGGCTGGCGCCACACGATCTCCTCGGGCAGGCCGAGCTCCTCCCCGATCGCGCGCACCTCGTCCTTGAACAGGTTGCGCAGCGGTTCGACCAGCTCGAACTGCATGTCGTCCGGGAGGCCGCCCACGTTGTGGTGCGACTTGATGGTCGCGTTCTCCGCGCCGCCCGACTCGACGATGTCCGGATAGAGCGTGCCCTGCACGAGGAAGCGCGCGTCTTCGACATCGCGCGCCACCTCTTCGAACACGCGGATGAACGTCTCGCCGATGATCTTGCGCTTGCGCTCGGGGTCGGCGACGTCGTCGAGCGCGGCGAGGAACCGGTCGGCCGCCTTCACGTGGATGAGGTCGACGTGGAACTGGCCCTCGAACGTCTCCTCGACCTGGTCGGCCTCATCCATGCGCATCAGGCCCGTGTCGACGAACACGCATGTCAACTGGTCGCCCACCGCCTTGTGCACGAGCGCGGCGGCGACGGCCGAGTCGACGCCGCCCGAGAGGCCGCACAGCACGCGCTCCCGCCCGACCTGCGCGCGGACTTCTCGTACCCCCTGCTCGATGATCGACGTGTTGGTCCACGACGGCCGGCAGCCGCACACGTCGAACAGGAACGCCTTGAGCACCTCTTGTCCGCGCTCGGTGTGTGCGACCTCGGGGTGGAACTGCACGCCGTAGACGCCGCGGTCGCGGTCCTCGAGGGCGGCGACAGGAGCGCCGGGCGTGGTGGCGGTGACGCGGAAGCCGGTCGGCGCGCTCGTGATCGCGTCGCCGTGGCTCATCCACACGACCTGCTCGTCGGACAGCGTGCCGAACAGCAGCGAGCCCGCGCCCGTGCGGTGGAGCGGCGTGCGGCCGTACTCGCCGCCGCCGGTGCGGTGCACCTCGCCCCCGAGCTGCTGAGCGACGAGCTGGGCGCCGTAGCAGATGCCGAGGACGGGCACGCCGGCGTCGTAGAGCGCGGGGTCGATCGAGGGAGCGTTGTCGACGTGGACCGAGGCGGGACCGCCCGAGAGGATGATCCCCTTCGGCCGCCGGGCGAGCATGTCGGCGAGCGGCATCGTGCGGGGCACGATCTCCGAGTAGACGTGCGCCTCGCGCACGCGCCGCGCGATCAGCTGCGCGTACTGCGCCCCGAAGTCGACGACGAGCACGGTGTCGAAGCTCGGGGCGTCCATACGGCGCCTATCGGCCCATGCCGACGCCCTGGCTGCGCTGGAGGCTCTTGCCCTCGGTCTGCAACGCAGGGGCCACCATGACCTCGGCCTTCTGGAAGTCCTTCACCGAGTCGTAGCCGGTGGTGGCCATCGACGTGCGCAGGGCGCCGAACAGGTTGAGCGTGCCGTCGTTCTCGTGGGCAGGACCGATCAGGATCTCGTCGAGCGTCCCCCGCTGACCGGCGTTGACGCGGGTCCCGCGGGGCAGGTCGGGGTGGAAGGTCGACATGCCCCAGTTGAAGCCGCGCCCGGGCGCCTCGTACGCGCCGGCGAGCGTGGTGCCGAGCATCACGGCGTCGGCGCCGCAGGCGATCGCCTTGGCGATGTCGCCGCCCGTGCGCATACCGCCGTCGGCGATCACCTGCACGTAGACCCCGGTCTCGTCGAGGTGGCGAATACGCGCGCCGGCCGCGTCGGCGATGGCCGTCGCCTGCGGCACACCCACGCCGAGGACGCCCCGCGTCGTGCACTGATAGCCGGGACCGACACCGACCAGGATGCCGACGGCGCCGGTCCGCATCAGGTGCAGCGCGGTCGAGTAGGACGCGCAGCCGCCGACGATCACCGGGAGGTCGAACTCGCGGATGAACTTCTTGAGGTTCAGTGGCTCGGTCGTCTTCGCGACGTGCTCGGCCGACACGACGGTCCCCTGGATGACCAGCACGTCGAGCTCGGCGTCGAGGACGAGCTTTGCGTATCGCTCGACGCGTTGCGGCGTGAGCGATGCGCACGCGACCGCGCCCGTCGACTTGATCTCCTGGATGCGCGTGCCGATCAGCTCTTCCTTGATCGGCTCGGCGTAGATCTCCTGCAGCCGGCGCGTGGCCTTGTCGGGCTCGAGCTCAGCGATCTCCTCGAACAGCGACTCGGGATCCTCGTAGCGGGTCCACAGGCCTTCGAGGTTGAGACACGCGAGGCCGCCCAGCTCGCCGATGCGGGCCGAGGTCGCCGGCGAGGTGGCCCCGTCCATCGCCGCCGCCATGAGCGGCAGCTCGAAATGGAAGGCGTCGAGGTCCCACGAGACGTCGATGTCCTCGGGATCTCGGGTCCGCCGGCTGGGGACGATTGCGATGTCGTCGAGCCCGTAGGCCCTGCGCCCGGACTTACCGATTCCGATCTCGACTTCCACACGCCCTCCCTCGGCCGGAAAGGGAATGGTACCGCCCGCTTACGGGCGAGCAGTGAGATGGGCGAGGAACGCGACGAGGATGCGCGCCGTCGCGCCCCACACGGTCTCGCCGGGGAGCTCGAAGAACGAGATGGGCCGGTCCGGCGTGTCCCAGTACTCCTCGTGGAAGGCCCCGTCGGCGAGCAGCTCGGAGAGCGGCACCTCGAGGATCCGCACGACCTCGCCCGGGTGGGGCACGAGGTCCGGGAGCCGGTCGAGCAGCCCGACGAACGGGGTGATCGTGAAGCGCGTCGCGAACGTGGCGATCGAGTCGAGCTCGGCCACGACCCCGACCGCCGAGCGGGGCAGGCCGACCTCCTCCTCGGCCTCGCGTAGGGCGGCGTCGAGTGGCGTCGCGTCGACGTCCGGGCGGACGCCGCCGCCCGGGAACGAGATCTCGCCCTGATGCGAGGGCATCGTGTCGGGCCGCTTGGTGAGGATGACGTGCGCCTCGCCACCCGCCTCGAACAACGGGACGAGCACCGCCGCCGGCCGGCTCCCGGGCACGGCCACGGCCGGTGGGCGCGGGGGTGGGAGATGGGCGCAGCGCTCCCGTACCTCCGCCAGCGAGAGCCGGCGCTCGTCGGCAGGGAGGTTGCTCCACGGCGCGGGGCCGCCGGGTCGGACGCTCGGCGGGCGTGGGATCCGCTGCTGCCCGCCCCGCGCACTCATGAGGCGAGCGTACGCTGCCCCCCGTGGACTGGAACTTCGGCACCGTGCTCGAGTCCGTCGCCGACGAGATCCCCGACCACACGGCGCTCGTGCAGGGAGAGCGCCGCCGCACCTGGCGTGAGTTCGACGAGCGCGCGGCTCGGTTGGCGGCGGCGCTCCGCGACCTCGGGCTCGGGCCGGACTCGAAGGTGGCGTTCTACCTCTACAACGCGAACGAGTACCTCGAGGCGCTCCTCGCCTGCTTCAAGCTGCGCGCCGTCCCGGCCAACGTGAACTACCGCTATACCGCCGACGAGCTCGCCTACCTGCTCGAGAACTCCGACGCCGAGGCCGTGGTGTTCCACGGCGAGCTGGCCGAGCGGGTGGGCGCCGTGCGCGAGCAGGCGCCGAAGCTGCGGGCGGCCGTCCAGGTCGACGACGGGACTCCGCTCCTCGACGGCGCCCTCCGCTACGAAGACCTCATCGAGGCGCACGAGCCGATGGAGCGGATCGAGCGCTCGGGTGACGATGTCCTCTTTCTCTATACGGGCGGCACGACGGGCATGCCGAAGGCCGTCGTATGGCGGCACGAGGACCTCTTCGGTGCGCTCGCGCCGCTGGCCTACTCGTTGTTCGGCCTCGACATGCCCGGGGATTCGACGCAGGCCGGCGCGCTGGCGCGCAAGGTCCACGAGTCCGGCTCGGTCCCCGTCCACCTGCCGGCGTCGCCCCTCATGCACGGGACGGGTCAGTTCTCGACGCTGCAGGCGCTGTTCCTCGGCGGGACGATCGTGACGCTCGAGAAGCGTCACTTCGACCCGCACGAGCTGTGGCAGACGGTGCAGCGCGAACGGGTCACGCAGGTCGCGATCGTGGGGGACGCGTTCGCGAGGCCGATGATGCGCGCCCTCGAAGAGGCCGAGGCGAAGGGTGAGCCCTACGACCTGTCATCCCTCGTCCTCGTCATCAGCTCGGGTGTGATGTGGAGCGAATCCGTGAAGCGTGCCCTGATCGAGCGGCATCCGATCATCGCCTACGACTCGTTGGGCTCGAGCGAAGGTGTGGGCTTCGCGAACGCGATCACCACCACCGACGCCAAGGGCGAGACCGCCAAGTTCGGCATCGGGCCGAACACCAAGGTGTTCACCGAAGACGGGCGCGAGGTGAAGCCAGGCTCGGGCGAAGTCGGATACCTGGCCGTGGGCGGCCACATCCCGCTCGGTTACTACAAGGACCCCGAGAAGACCGCGGCGACGTTCCGTGTCGTCGACGGGAAGCGGTACTCGATCCCGGGCGACTACGCGACCGTCGAGGAGGACGGGACGATCACGCTGCTGGGCCGGGGTTCGGTGTCGATCAACTCGGGTGGCGAGAAGATCTTCCCCGAGGAGGTCGAGGAAGCCGTCAAGCAGCTACCGGCCGTCGCCGACGCCGTCGTCGTCGGAGTGCCCGATGAGCGCTTCGGCGAGGCCGTCACGGCCGTGGTCGCGCTCGCGCCCGGGAGCGACGCCGACGAGGACGACATCGCCGACGCCGTCGAGCGCAGCGGCCTCGCCCGCTTCAAGCGCCCCCGTCACGTGGTCGTGGTCGACGCCGTGCCCCGGGGCCCGAACGGCAAGGCCGACTACGCCTGGGCCCGCGAGACCGCCCGAGCCGGCTTGAAGTCCTGAACGGTCGGGCGCCGCTGTCCGGTTTCGGGTTACAGTTTCGGGCGAATGAGGACGATTGTCCGACTTCTGCCGCGTTTGCTGGTGCTGGGGGTCGCGGCGGGGGCGCTGTTCCTCGTGCTGGACCGTGCCCGGCCCGCCCACGCTGTTGACCCGCCCGTCGGGGGCCACGCGGTCGGAGTGCCCCCCGCCCCCGAGCTTGCTGCCGTACCGGCCCCGGCCCCGGCGCCATCGATCCCGCCCCCACCACGGGCGCCGACGCTGCCCGAGGTGCCTGCGCCCGCGCTGCCGGTCGTCGCGACCGCCCCCGGCGGGCTCGTGCCCGGCAGCCCGCCACCGCTACCGCCGGCCCCGCCGGACGGTCCCACCG
>JBKOZX010000104.1:0-4873 GCA_046726115.1 Actinomycetota bacterium
AACCATCCCGTGCGCCACCAGACGACGGGCAAGATCGAGATCACAAGCCAGAACCACAACTACGCCGTCGACGTCGACACCCTGCGCGGCGCGACACTCACCCACGTCAACCTCAACGACGGCATCGTCGAGGGGTTCCGCGTGCTCGACGCGCCCGCGTTCGGTGTCCAGTACCACCCGGAAGCGGGGCCGGGACCGCACGACGCCGCCTACTTGTTCGAGGAGTTCACTCGCCTGATGACGGGAGCGGGATAGCGCGAATGCCGAGACGCGACGATCTCGAAGGCATCCTGATCATCGGCAGCGGTCCCATCGTCATCGGCCAGGCGTGCGAGTTCGACTACTCCGGCACGCAGGCGTGCAAGGTGCTGCAAGCCGAGGGCTACCGCGTGGTGCTCGTCAACTCGAACCCGGCGACGATCATGACCGACCCGGAGTTCGCGGCGGCGACCTACGTCGAGCCGCTCGACGTCCCGACCCTGACCCGGGTCATCGAGCGCGAGCGTCCCGACGCTCTGCTCCCGACGCTGGGCGGCCAGACCGCGCTGAACCTCGCCGTCGGCCTCCACGACCAGGGCGTGCTCGAGCGGTACGGCGTCGAGCTCATCGGCGCCAGCGTGGAGGCGATCCGCGTCGCCGAGAACCGCAACGAGTTCAAGGCGGCGATGGAGGAGATCGGCCTCTCGGTGCCGCAGTCCGGAATCGCGTCCACGCTCGCCGACGCCCTGGAGATCGGCGAGCAGATCGGGTACCCGCTCATCGTGCGGCCATCGTTCATCCTCGGAGGTGGTGGCTCCGGCATCGCGCAGACGGCCGACGAGATGCATGCGATCGCCGAGCGCGGTCTGGCGGCGAGCCCGGTCACCGAGATCCTCATCGAGCAGTCGGTCGTCGGGTGGAAGGAGTACGAGCTCGAGGTGATGCGCGACCACGCCGACAATGTGGTCGTCATCTGCTCGATCGAGAACGTCGACCCCATGGGGGTGCACACGGGGGACTCGATCACGGTCGCGCCCTCGCAGACGCTCACCGACCTCGAGTACCAGCGGCTGCGGGACGCCGCCTTCGCGTGCATCCGCCGCATCGGCGTCGACACCGGCGGGTCGAACATCCAGTTCGCGGTGGACCCGACCGACGGGCGGCAGCTGATCATCGAGATGAACCCGCGTGTGTCGCGCTCGAGCGCGCTGGCCAGCAAGGCGACCGGCTTCCCGATCGCGAAGATCGCCGCCCGACTCGCGGTCGGCTACCGCCTCGACGAGGTCATGAACGACATCACCGGCGAGACCCCGGCGTCGTTCGAGCCGACCATCGACTACGTCGTCACCAAGGTGCCCCGCTGGGCGTTCGAGAAGCTCCCGGGCGCGACCCCGACGCTCGGGACGATGATGCAGTCCGTCGGCGAAGCCATGGCCATCGGCCGGACGTTTCCCGAATCGCTGCAGAAGGCGATCCGGTCCCTCGAGACCGGCCGCGGCGGGCTGGGCTGCGACCCGGGCGAGGAGCTGCTGCTGGCGGCGGACGACGACGAGCTCGTGCGGGCGGCGGCCGCTCGCACACCCGACCGCGTGTTCGCGCTCGAGGCGGCGCTGCGTCGAGGCATCCCGATCGAGCGCATCGCCGCCGCAACCGGCGTCGATCCGTGGTTCCTCGACGGGATTCTCCAGATCGTCGAGGAGCGCGCCCGCCTGGATGCGATCGGGCTGGCGGGCGCGACTCGCGGTGACTGGCGGCGAGCCAAGCGCCTGGGGTTCTCGGATGCCCAGCTCGCCTACCTGTGGGGCGCCGACGAGAACGCCGTGCGCTCCGCCCGCCTCGAGGCCGGGGTCCGTGTCACCTACAAGACCGTCGACACCTGCGCCGCCGAGTTCGCGGCCCGGACGCCGTACCACTACGGGACCTTCGAGGACGAAGACGAGGTCGCGCCGGTCGAGAAGCCGGCGGTCGTGATCCTCGGGAGCGGGCCCAACCGCATCGGGCAGGGCGTCGAGTTCGACTACTGCTGCGTCCACGCCGCCTTCGCGCTCTCCGCCGCCGGGTACGAGACCGTGATGGTCAACTGCAACCCGGAGACCGTCTCGACCGACTACGACACCAGCGACCGCCTCTTCTTCGAGCCGCTCACGGGCGAGGACGTCCTCGCGATCTGCACGAGACTCGCCGAACGGGGCGAGCTCGCCGGCGTGATCGTCGGCCTCGGCGGGCAGACGCCGCTCAAGCTGGCGCAGACGCTCGCGGCCGCCGACGTGCCGATCCTCGGCACGAGCCCGGCGTCGATCGACCTCGCCGAGGACCGGGAGCGTTTCAACGCCCTGTGCACACAACTCGGCATCCCGCAGCCGGAGGGTGACATCGCGGCATCGCCGGAGGCCGCGCGGGACGTCGCCGAGCGCATCGGCTACCCGGTCCTCGTCCGGCCCTCGTACGTGTTGGGCGGGCGCGCCATGCAGATCGTGTACGACACCGAGGGCCTCGACGCGGCGATGGCGGAGCTCGCCCGCACCGGCAGCCTCGGCCGCGAAGGCGGGCTGAGCGCGACGCGTCCCGCGCTCATCGACCGGTTCCTCGAGGACGCCACCGAGGTCGACGTCGACGCGATCCGCGACCGCGCGGGTGAAGTCGTGATCGGCGGGATCATGGAGCACATCGAAGAGGCCGGGGTGCACTCGGGCGACTCGGCCTGCGCGATTCCACCGCCGACGCTGTCGGCGTCGGTGATGGCGACCATCGAGGCGCACACCCGATCCCTCGCAGCCGCGCTCGACGTGCGCGGGCTCCTCAACGTGCAGTATGCGGTGAAGGGCGGGGCGGTGTTCGTGATCGAGGCCAACCCCCGCGCGAGCCGCACCGTCCCGTTCGTCAGCAAGGCGACGGGCGCGCCGCTGGCGAAGCTCGCGGCGCGGGTGATGCTCGGCACGACGCTCGATGAGCTCTGCGACGAAGGCTTGCCGGTGCCCGCAGCCGGTCGCAGCAACGGCACCCACGTCGCCGTGAAAGAGGCGGTGCTGCCTTTCGACCGCTTCCCGGAGGTCGATACTCTGCTCGGCCCCGAGATGCGGTCCACGGGTGAGGTGATGGGCCTCGACCGGTCGTTCGGCCTCGCGTTCACCAAGAGCCAGGCGGCGGCCGGCAACCGGTTGCCCGAGCGCGGCACCGTCTTCTTCTCGCTGGCCGACCGCGACAAGCCCGCCGGGCTCGTCGCCGCCCGCCGGCTCGCCGAGCTCGGCTTCTCGCTCGTGGCGGCGGCCGGCACCGCCGACTTCCTGCAAACGGAGGGCATTCCCGTCGACGCGATCGTCGGGAAGCTCGGCGAGGGCGACGCCTCGGGCATGGACGCGGTGGAGCTCATCTCGTCCGGCAAGGTCGATCTCGTGATCAACACGCCGCGGGGGCGGCCCGCCCGCCCCGGCGACGGGGATCACATTCGCCGGGCGGCGACGGCGCACCACGTCTCCTGCGTCACCACGGTCGCTGCCGCGCTGGCGGCCGCATCGGGCCTGGCCGAGTGGAATGCGAGCGAGCCCCAGGTGCGGTCGTTGCAGGAGTACCACCACGACGGCCAGCTCCGGCTGGAGGTGTGATGGCGCGCCGCCGCCGCGCCGTTGACGGGGTCGACACTCGCGTCGAGCTGGGCCCGCTGGTCCTGCCGAACCCGATCGTCGCGGCCTCGGGCACATTCGGGCACGGCGACGAGGTCGCCCGCCACTGCGACCCGTCGCGGCTCGGCGCCGTCACGACGAAGTCGCTGGCCCCGTACGAGTGGCCGGGCAACGCGCCGCCGCGGCTGCACATGACCACGGCGGGGATGTTGAACGCGGTGGGCCTGCAAGGACCGGGCGTCGAGCATTGGGTGACACACGACCTTCCCGCGCTGCGGGCACTCGGCGCACGCGTCATCGCATCCGTCTGGGGCCGTACGACCGAGGAGTTCGGCCGCGCCGCCAAGCTGCTCACGCCGGCGCGTGACGAGCTCGTCGCGGTCGAGGTCAACGTCAGCTGTCCGAATCTCGACGATCGCTCGACGATGTTCGCCCATTCCGCCGAGGCGACGGCTGAGGCGACCACGGCCGTCGTGGACGCCGATCTCGGGCTTCCCGTGTTCGTGAAGCTCTCGCCGAACGTCACCGATCTGCGCGAGATCGCAGGTGCCACCGTCGGAGCCGGCGCCATCGGCCTGACGCTCGTCAACACGGTCCTCGGGCTCGTCGTCGACGCCGAAGCGCGCCGCCCTGCGCTGGGCGCGGGTGGCGGCGGCTTGTCGGGCCCCGCGATCAAGCCGGTCGCGATGCGCGCCGTGCACGACGTCGCGAGCGCATACCCGGACGTCCCGATCATCGGCACCGGCGGGGTCGCCACCGGCGTCGACGCGGTCGAAATGCTCCTTGCCGGCGCGAGCGCAGTCGGGGTGGGGACGGCCACGTTCCACGACCCGTGCGCGACGCTTCGCGCGCTCGACGAGCTCCTCGCCTGGTGCACGACCCACGGCGTGTCGCGCGTCGCCGACCTGACCGGCGCCCTCGAAGGCCCGGCGTGACCGCCGACGCGCGCGACCGGCTGGCGCTCGCGCTCGACGTGGGCGGGCCGGCCGACGCCGAGGCGGTCGCGCGGCGTCTGGTGCCGTGGTTCGGGATCGCCAAGGTCGGGATGGAGCTGTACGCCGAGGCCGGCCCCGACATCATCGAGCGGATGCGCGCGTTGGGGCTCGCTGTCTTCGCCGACCTGAAGTTCTACGACATCCCGACGACGGTCGAGCGCGCCGCCCGCGTGGTCGGCCGCCGCGGTGTGCAGTTCTTGAACTTTCCGGCCGCGGGCGGCGCCGCCATGCTCGAGGCCGGGGTCACGGGCTTGGCCGAAGGCGCTCGCGAAGGAGGGC
>JBKOZX010000105.1:0-4901 GCA_046726115.1 Actinomycetota bacterium
GGATGGCGATCGCTTTGGCGGCGGAGCATCCAGACGGTCGACGAGCGCATGGCCTGGCTGCTGCTCCTGTCGGCCGTCCCGGGCGCAATCATCGGGGCGGCGTTCGAGGGCGTGATCGAGGACAACCTCGGCCAGCCCGTCCTCATCGGTGTCATGTTCATCGTGTTCGCCGTCGTGCTGTACCTGGCCGACCGCCTCCCCAACCGGCGCCACCAAGACGACTTCCGGCTGCGCGACGCGCTGTTGATGGGCGGCGCGCAAGCGGTGGCACTGCAGCCCGGAGTCTCACGCTCCGGGATCACGATCTCGATGGGCCGCTGGCTCCAGTTCGACCGGATGGCGGCGACGCGCCTGTCGTTCTTGATGAGCCTCCCGATCATCGCCGGCGCCGGGGTCTTCAAGGGGCTCGAGGTCGCGCGGGACGGCGGTATCCCGAGCAGCTACGTGGCGCCGTTCCTGTGGGGCATGCTCGCAGCCGCGATCAGCGCGTTCCTCGTGATCGCGTTGCTGCTGAGGTTCCTGCAGACGCACACGTTCACGCCGTTCGTCATCTATCGAATCGCCGCCGGCGTCGCCGTCGTTCTCGTCTTCGCGACCGGCCTCCGCTGAGATACGCACATCAGGGGGCGCCGGTACTCTGCATTCGTGGGCGAACCGATCGAAGCCGTGATCTGGGACTACGGCGGTGTCATCTCGAGCCCATTGTTCCGTGGGATCGGCCGGTTCGAGGCCGACATGGGTTACCCGCCCGGATCGGTCCTCGAGCTGATCTTCGGCGAAGGCGCCTACATCGGTTTGGAGGGTCGCGCCGAGGGAGGCGGCGACCCGTGCGACGGCGCCGCCGAGGCCGCCTCCGCCGTCACCCACGACTGGCACCGCCTCGAAATCGGCGAGATCGGCTTCGAGGAGTACATGGCCGGCGTCGTCGAGCGAGCGCCCACGGTGCTCGGCCGCCAGATCGACCTCGACGCGTACCAACGCTTCACGCGCGACATGCCGCTCGGCATCCACTGGCCCGTCGTGCACAGGATCCGCCGGCTGCAGGCCGACGGGCTCAAGGTGGCGTTGCTCACGAACAACGTCAAGGAGTTCGGCTCGGCGTGGCGGGCCACGTTCCCCGTCGACGAACTGTTCGAGGTGGTCGTGGACTCGAGCGAGGTCGGGATGCGCAAGCCCGACCCCCGCATCTACTTCCTGACGTGCGAACGGCTGGACGTGCCTCCGTCGGCGAGCGTGTTCGTCGATGACAACCGCGACAACGTCGAGGCCGCGCGCGCCATAGGGATCGAAGCGAACCACTTCGGCGAGGAGCCGTGGGCCGCGATCACGACGCTCGACGCGATCCTCGATCGGCGGGGCACACGCCCCACCTGACGCTCACCCGAGGAGCGGCAGCGTCGGATCGCGTCCCTCTCCGTCGGCTGAGAGCTATTCGCCGCTCATCGTCATTTCGGTCACAAGAAGTGTCATCCCGGCGCCACCACCGGGGAGCCACGTGAGATCGGCGCCGACCTCCGCCACGTCGAGCAGGATCCGCTGGAGCGTCGAGGCGATCGTCACCTCCCGCACCGGCTCGGCGAGATCGCCGTCGCGCACCATGAGGCCTTCCGCTCCTACCGAGAAGTCGCCGCTGACCGGGTTCGTGCCCGAGTGCAGCCCGCTCACTGCCTGGACGTACAGCGCGCCCGGCACCGAGGCGAGGATCTCCTCGGGCGCGCGCGGCCCGGGCTCGAGGTACAGCGCCCGGGCGCCCACGCCGGGCGTCGACTTGAACCCGCCCCGCACCGCCGAGCCGGTGGTGGCCGTGCCCGACCGGCGACCGGTGTACGCGTTCTGCAGGTAGCGGAGGAGCCGCCCGCCTGCGATCAGGTCGACGGGGCGCGTCGGGACTCCCTCGCTGTCGTGGCTCGCGGCGCCGAGCGCGTCCGGGAGCGTCGGGTCCTCGCGGAGCGTGACACCCGGCGCACCGACCTGCTCACCCTCGCGCCCGACGAACATCGACCGGTTCTTCAACACTGCCTCACCGCCCAGTGCGGCGCCGATGATGCCGAGTAGTGAGCGCGTCACGAGCGGGTCGAGCACGACGGGCAGCCGCTGCGTACGCGGCTTCGCCGCTCCGAGCATCCGCACCGCGCGTTGGGCCGAGGTCGTCGCGGCGTCCACGGCGTCGAGGTCGTCGAAGGCGCGACCGGCGGAGAAGCCGTACCCCGTCTGCGTGTCGTCACCGTCGCCGGCCATGGCGAACGACGAGCAGGAGCACATCGTGCGACGGCTCGTGGCCGCAACGCCGAGCGAGCTCGCGACCGCCGACTCGACGGCGGTGTCGCCGTAGCCGGCGTACTCGACGCCGCGCACGCGCGAGTCGGCGGCGCGTGTCGCCCGCTCCAGCTCGAGCGCAAGCGCCACCTTGTCGTCCGCCGGTACGGCGAGGAGCGATTCGCGCCACACGTCGAGGTCTGCAAGCGCGACGGACTCGTAGTCGGACGGCGACGGCAAGCCGTTCCATTCGTCCGGCTCGCCGAAGGCCGCGTTGTCACGCGCCTCGCCCACGGTCTCGTCCACGACGTCGGGATCGAGTGAGCCGGCCCACGCGAAGCCCTGCCGGTACTCGCTGATCACGCGCACGCCGACCCCCTCGACGCCGGCCACCGACAGCGATTCCACGTCGCCGTCGAAGACGCGCACCTCGGTCTCGCGGGAGCGCACGACGTACGCCTCGACCTCTTCGTCGGCCCCGGCGCCGTCCGCGACGCGCTTGGCGAGCTCGAGCAGGTCGGGCGGGCTCCCGACACTCACCGGCGGTGCCGCCGATCGTCAGCTCGCCGACGCGCACCGTCGGCTGCCCGGCCGAGACGGGCACGCCCTGGCCGAACTTGCCGCACGTGCCCGGCCACGTCCCGAAGTCGTTCCCCACCGCGTCGACGAGCCGCAGGGTCTCGGGGCCGTTCCCGATGAGATTGGCGGCCCGGACGGGCTCGGTGATCTCGCCGTTCTCGATCAGGTACGCCTCGGTCATCCCGAACACGAAGTCGCCCGTGGCCGTGTTCACCTGCCCGCCGCCGAGCTGCGCGCAGTAGATGCCGTACGGCGTCTGGCGCACGATCTCGTCGGGGTCGTCCTCGCCGGGGAGGAGGTACGTGTTCGTCATGCGCACCATCGGCAGGTGGTGGTACGTCTCGCGTCGCCCGTTGCCGCTCTGCTCATGGCCTTCCTTACGCGCGCGCAGCAGGTCCCACATGTAGTCGGTGAGGACGCCCCGCTCGATCAGGACGTTCGAGCGCGCGGGCGCGCCTTCGTCGTCGATCGCGTACGCACCCCACTCGCGGGCGAGCGTCCCGTCGTCGACCAACGTGACGAGCGGCGAGGCGACCTGCTCGCCGGCGCGGCCGCGGAACACCGACGCATCCTTCGCGACCAGATCCGCCTCGAGGCCGTGCCCACACGCCTCGTGGAAGAGGACACCACCGGCGCCTCGCTTCAGGACGACCGGCAGCTTCCCCGACGGGGCAGGGCGAGCCCGCAACATCGTGAGCGCCCGCCGCGCGGACGTGCGCGCGACCTCCTCGGGGTCGACGTCGTCGAAGAGCTCGAACCCGACCGTGAGGCCCGGCGCCTCCATGCCGGTCTGCATGCCCGTGTCGGCCTCGGCCACGGACTGCACGAAGAACCGCGTGCGCACCTGGTCGTCGCCCGCCAGCAGGCCGTCGGAGTTGGCGACGAGGATGCGGCGCCGCGAGTCCGCGTACGACACGCTGACCTGCCGGATCGCATCACCCTCGGCGCGGGCGGCGTCGTCGGCCCGCGCTAGCAGCTGCACCTTGCGGGCCGTCTCGACCGATTCGGGGAGCACGCGCACCTCGTGCGGCGCCGCGACGTCGCGGCGCTCGAGACCGACGACGGTCGTGGTTCCCTCGCCGCCCCGCGCCGCCGCCGCGGCGGCGTCGGCGGCCTCCCGCAAGCCCACCTCGGAGAGGTCGGCGGTGTGCGCGAAGCCCGTGGTCTCGCCGTGGACGACGCGGATGCCGGCGCCTCGCTCGCGGCCGGACGTCAGCTCCTCAACCTTGGCGTCGTCGAGACGGGCCGACGACGCGCGGCGATCCTCGGCAAAGACCTCCGCGAAGCCGCCGCCACCGCGCAACGCCGCGTGCAACGTCTGTTCGAGCACGTGCTCGTCGATCACTCGCGCTCCCGCCATCGGTGTGAGGACGCCTGTCGCAGCTACCCTACGCCGGTGACTTTGCAGCCCGGACTCGTCGGAACGGTCGAGATGGTCGTCACGGAGGACGACACTGCGCCCGCGTTCCAGAGCGGTGACGTCCCGGTGCTCGCGACCGGCCGGGTCGTGGGCCTGGCCGAGTCCGCGACCGTCCTGGCGGTCGGCGACCGCCTCGGCGAGGGCTCGACGACCGTCGGCTACCGCGTGCAGCTCGACCACCTCGCGCCGACCGCGGTCGGCAGCCACGTGAAAGCGGAGGCAATGCTCGAGGCGGTGCAGGGCCGCCGCCTCACGTTCCGGGTGACCGTCACCGACGCACGCGGGCTCGTGGCCGCCGGGAAGATCACCCGCGTCATCGTCGAGCGGGCGCGCTTCCTCGAGAAGGCAGGCGGGGGCTAGGCCGGGTGGCGGACGAGCCCCCGCCGTGGCGGGAACCCAGACCGCCCGCTCCGCCGCCGCCGTCGGCGTCGTGGACCGCACCGCCGGCGCCGCCCGCGCCGCCACCGTCGTGGACCCCCCGCCCGCCCAAGCCGCGCCGGCGCCGCCCATGGATCTACCTGCTGGTCGGCGCGGTCGTCGCCATCGTGGGACTGGGCGTCGCCAGCGGGACGATCTGGATCCAGAAGATCAAGCCGCCGATCGACGCCGCCAACCACTACCTACACGACGTCACGCGCGGCCGGTT
>JBKOZX010000106.1:0-4974 GCA_046726115.1 Actinomycetota bacterium
CCAGCCGGTTCGCGAACTGCTTGCGGTTGTGGTGCCTGCGGATCGCCCGCATGCCGTCGGCATCGACCGCCTTGACCCGCTTGCCCACGATCTCGCGTTCGAGGTCGCGTCGAACCACTTCGACCTCAGGCAACTCCGGCATCGTCTTCCTCCGGTGGGGGCCCATCGGTCCCCGTCGTGACCGCCCGCCGCTCGTCGGTCGGCGCTGCGATCTCGCGGAGGTAGCGCCACGCAACTCGCGCTGCCGCCTGCTCCGCGTGCTTCTTCGATCGGCCCTCGCCCGTCCCCCACGGCTCGCCCCGCAGCATGACGGTGGCGAAGAACCGCTTCGAGTGGTCGGGCCCCTCGTGACGCACCTGGTAGCGCGGCAGCTGGTCGAACGTCTGGGTCGCCAGCTCCTGCAGGCGCGTCTTGTAGTCGTGGCCGCCAGGGCCGGACGCGCCTTCGATGATGCGGGGCTCGAGCAACCGCAGCACGAGCTTGCGCGCCGCGTCCCATCCGCCGTCGAGGTAGACGGCGGCGATCACAGCCTCCATGGCGTCGGCGAGGATCGACGGCTTGTCGCGCCCGCCCGATGCATCCTCGCCCTTGCCGAGCAGCAGCGCCGAGCCGAGGTTCACCTCGCGCGCCACCTCGGCGAGTACCTCACTGTTGACGACCGAGGCGCGCAGCTTCGCCAGCTCGCCTTCGGGCATGTCCGGGTACTCGGCGAACATGTAGTCGGTGACGATGAGACCGAGGACGGCGTCGCCGAGGAACTCGAGCCGCTCGTTCGACAGCGTGTCGGGGTGCTCCGCGCAATAGGAGCGGTGTGCGAGCGCGCGGTCGATCAACGCCGAGTCGCGGAACTTGAACCCCACAACCATCTCGATGTCGCGGGATCGAGCGTCCTTCTTCCGTCGCCGCCGTGGTGTGCGCATCACGAGCTGCCGAGTCGCGCCACGACGTAGTCGACCGCTTCTTGCACCGTGTGAAGGTCGCCGAGGTCCTCGTCGTCGATGGTGAACCCGACCGTACGCTCACCGAGATCCTCCTCGAGCGCCTCGACGAGCTCGATTAGCGCGAGCGAGTCGGCGTCAAGATCTTCAGTGAAGCTCGACGCGAGCGTGATGCGGTCTTCGTCGATCTCGAGGATCTCGGCCAGCCGCTCGCGCAGGATCCGGAACACCTCGTCGGGGCCGATCGGGCCCCGCTCGACGTGCGTCTCAGCCGGCATGAGTCGCCTCCTTGAGCCGTCCCACGACACCGGCCTCGACGCACTCCTTCGCGACCCGCACCGCGTTGACGATCGCCCGGGCCGATGAGGATCCATGGGAGATCACGCACACGCCGTCGACGCCGAGCAGGACCGCGCCGCCCGTCGACTCGGGATCGAGGACCGCAGCGGCATCGAGCAGCAGTGGGGCGACGACCTTGCCGGCCTCCTTGGCCTCCGGCGTCGAGTCGAGGACGGCGAAGACGAGCTCGACGGCCGCGCGCAGCGCCCCCTCGAGCGTCTTGAGGACCACGTTCCCGGTGAACCCGTCGGTGACGACGACGTCGACCGTGCCGTGCATGAGGTCACGGCCCTCGACGTTGCCCTGGAAACCGGGCACGTCCGAGAGGAGTGAGAACGCCTGCTTTCGCAGCTCGTCACCCTTGCCCGGCTCCTCGCCGTTCGACAGGAGACCGACCGTGGGCTCGTCCACCGCGAGCCGGGTGCGGGCGTACTCGCGGCCCATGCGGGCGAACTGGGAAAGCCACTCCGGCGTGCAGTCGACGGTCGAGCCGCCGTCGATGAGCAGCTGGTGGCGCACACCGGTGGGGACCGGGATCGGCACCGCGATCGCCGGGCGGGCGATGCCCCGGATGCGGCCCATGCGCAGCAGCGCCGCCGCCATCGTGGCCCCGGTGTTGCCGGCGCCGACCATCGCCTGCGCGCGCCCCTCGCGAACCGCCTGCGCGCAGCGCACGAGCGACGAGTCCTTCTTCCGGCGGGCCGCGGACGCGGGATCCTCGTCCATCGCCACGATCTCGGCCGCGTGCTCGACCTCGACGCCGGGGACAGGCCCGCCGTCGCGGCGGAGCAGCGGGTCGATGGCGTCCTCCTGCCCGACGAGCAGCACGCCGACGCCGAGGTCCGCCGCCGCCTGGAGCGCACCATCCACGATCTCGCCGGGGGCCTTGTCGCCGCCCATGGCATCGACCGCGACGGTGAGGGGTTCCGTGCTCACGGGCGCTACTCGACCTCGATGGCCTGGCGGTCGCGGTACCAGCCGCAGTTGTCGCACACGACGTGCGGTCGCTTCACCGCGCCGCAATTCGCGCAGATCGAGCGGGGCGGGGCGGCCAGGCGCCAGTTGGCGGCGCGCCGGCTGCGGGTCTTGGCCCTCGGGGTCTTGCGCTTGGGGACAGCCATGGGGTGCCTTTCGGTCGGCGGCTCAGAGATCGAGCTCGGACAGCGCCGACCAGCGAGGGTCGGGCGGCGGCTCGCTCTCGGGGACGGGATCGGGTGCACAGGGGCCGCGCCCGGCGATCTCGCACGTCGGGGCGAGGGGCAGCTCGAGGAGGACGGCGTCCCGGACCAGCTGCTCCAGATCGATCTCGTGGCCCTCCAGCGGGTAGGTGTCGCCCTCGAGGGGCTCGGGCTCGTACAGCTCGCTGACCGCCGGGGTGACGGCGTGCTCGAGGTCCGTGAGGCAGACGCTGCATGCGCCCTGCCAGACCGCCCGCACCGTGCCCCGGACGACCACGCCGTCCGGTACCCGTTCCAGGACGAGGTCGAGGACGACGGGCTCGTCGGCGGGGACGGTGGCCCCCGTGCCCACCAGGGCGTCCACCGGCGCCTCCAGGTGCAGGGCGCGACGGGCTGTCGGGTGGGCGAGGAGATCGGCGACGTCGATGCGCAACGCCGTTGTGTCGGCGGTCATGTGACGAGGGGCGGAGAGGCTCATCCCGGCCCGGCGTCGCCCCGAAGGACGCCGTAGCCGGCCCAGGATATCAGGCCCCTCGATTTCCAGATTCTGGTAACGAGCGCGGTCGGCGCCGTTACCGGGCGCCGGCGCAGCTACCGGGCGTCCTGGTCGAAGAAGCTGTCCTCGTAGTCCTCTTCGTCGGCGATCTGGCCGGGCAGCTCCTCCCCCTCAGCCTCGGGTTCGGGCTCGATCACGACCTGGAGGCGCTCACGGCCCTTCTCGACCGCCTGCATCGTCCGCTCGAGGACGACCTCGAACGCAGCGAGCTTCTGGTCGACATAGTCCTCGGCCTCGTGCTTGAGCTGGCGGGCGGACGCCTCGGCGTCGTCGACGACGGTCTGGGCCACCCGGCGGGCCTCGCGCACGATCTCGGTCCGCTCGACCATGCGCTCGGCGCGCACCCGGCCCGCCTCGATGATGTCGTCGGCTTCCCGGCGGGCCTGGCTGAGGAACTCCTCGCGCTCCTTGAGCAGCCAGCGCGAGTGGCGCAGCTCCTGGGGCAACGTCGCGATCGCCTCTTCGAGCAGCTCGAGGAACTCCTCGCGGTTCACGAGCACCGACGCCGACATCGGCATGGAGCGGCCGGCTTCGACGAGCTCCTTGAGCCGCAGCATGATCGTCTCGACGTCGTACGCGGCCTGATCGCTCACGAATGCTCTCCAGGTGCGTGGGTCCCGAACCGCTCGACCAGCCGCTTGGCGACTGCCGGCGGCACCATGTTCGTCACGTCGCCGCCGAAGCGGGCGACCTCCCGCACGAGACTCGACGAGAGGAACGAGTACTGCGGGCTGGTCGAGATGAAGAACGTGTCGATCCCGGAGAGCCGCTCGTTCATCTGCGCCATCTGGAGCTCGTAGTCGAAGTCCGACATGGCGCGGAGGCCCTTCACGATCGCTTGCGCGTCTTTCTCCCGGGCGTAGTCGACGAGCAATCCCTTGAACGACCCGATGTGGATGTTGGCGAGGTGCGCGGTGACCTCGCGCAGCATCTCCTGACGCTCCTCGAGGGTGAACAACGACTCCGACTTCTGGGGGTTGCGGATCACGGCCACGATGACGTCGTCGAAATGGCGCGCCGTCCGCTCGATGATGTCGAGATGGCCGTTCGTCACCGGGTCGAACGAACCGGGGCACAGAGCGGTAACCACGCGCCGCAACTCCTCAGTCGATGCTCAGCGATGCACTGTCGGTACCGTCAACGGTCAACGGTCGAAATCGTCGCAATCGTCACGAGCGTATCCCCGTAGGCCCGTTCCCACGTGGCCTCCCACGCCGCGGGGCTCGGCAACGGCCCCGCCCCCGACGGCCGCTCCACCACCACGACCGCCCCCGCGGCCAGCCACCCCGACCGGTCGAGCCCGTCCAGCACCCGGCGGAGCTCGCCCGACGAGGTGCCGTAGGGCGGGTCGAGGAAGACAAGGTCGAACGGCTGCTCCGCCGGTGGCTTCCCGGCGAGAAAGGTGGCGACGGTGCTCGCCTGGACGCGACCCTGGCCGCGCAGGCGCGTGGTGGCCAGGTTGCGGCGGATGGCGCGGGCGGCGGCGTGATCGCGCTCGACGAGCACGGCCCGGGCGGCACCGCGCGACAGCGCCTCGATCGCGAGCGCGCCGCTCCCCGCGTAGAGGTCGAGGACCGAGGCGTCCAGCAGTCGCTTCGGTCCCAGCGCGGCGAACAACGACTCCTTGACCCGGTCGGTCGTCGGCCGGGCCGGACCACCCTTCGGCGCGACGAGCGGCAAGCCGCCGGCCGTGCCGGCGATGACGCGCAGTCCACCGCGTCGCCCACGGGCCATCAGGCAACAACTCCGTCAGCTCTTGAACAGGAACTCGACCGCGTCGCCGAGCAGATCCTCGACCTCTTCGCGCAGCTGCGCGTGCACGGTGAGCGTCGGGTCGTCGTGAGGTTGCGGCGAATGGCGTCGACCGCACTGTGCTCCCGTTCGACGAGCACGGCGCGCGCCGCGCCACGCGACAGGGCTTCGATCGCGAGCGCCCCGCTCCCCGCATAGAGGTCGAGCACCG
>JBKOZX010000107.1:0-3644 GCA_046726115.1 Actinomycetota bacterium
GAGCATCGCGCTCACCGCGAGCGCCGCCGACAACAGGTTGACGGTCGTCCAGAGCCACACGAACGCGGACGCTTCGAGCAGGACGCCGAACACGAGCGCGTGGCGGGGATCGATCTTTCCTGCGGGCAGCGGCCGCCGCTCCGTCCGATGCATTATCCGGTCGCGATCGCGCTCGATCCAGCAGTTGATCGTGTTGGCACCGCCGGCGGCGAGCGCGCCGCCCACGAGCACCGCGCCGATCAGCGTGAGCGACGGCAGCCCACCGTCGGCGAGCACCATCGCGGGCACGGTCGTGACGAGCAGCAATTCGACGACGCGGGGCTTCGTGAGCAGAAAGTAAGCCCGGAACGTCGCGGTCGCGCGGTGGGCAATCTCCGAGGTGTCGGACACGAGTCTCCAGAGAGGACGGGTCCTCACGGCGAATCTAGCCGCGGCCTTGTGTGCTTCAGGAACCGCGCAACAGGCCGATAGCCTCTGCAGAGCCGGAGCTTGCGACGGCGAGAATTGGAGTCTCATGTCACCGGACGGCGACGCCGACGACGAGAAGCAGTCGATCCGCATGACCGCCGACCGCATTCTCGCCCTGCCGACGAAGGAGATGGGCGAGCGCAAGAGCCGGGCTGGGATCGTCATCCCCGCCACCGCGGCCGAGAACCGCCGTCTCGGTTGGGCCAAGGTCGTGGCCGTCGGGCCGACCGTCCGCAATGTGGAGGACGGCGACCTCGTGCTGTTCGCGCCGGACGCAGGCTTCGAGGTCAACATCCGTGGCGAGGACTACCTGATCTTCCGGGAACGCGACGTGCACGCGGTCGCGTCGAGCCGGACCGAGGGTCAGACCGGGCTCTATCTGTGATCGACCCGGCATCCGCGTTCCGGCTGGACGGCAAGGTCGCCCTCGTCACCGGCGGGACGCGCGGCATCGGCCGCGCGATCGCCGAAGCGTACGCAGCCGCCGGCGCGCGGGTGTGCGTGCTGGCGCGGAAGCCCGATGAGCTCGAGGAGACCAGGGCCGCGTTGGCGGCCGTCGGCCCGGGCGTCGCCGTCTACGGAGGCTCGGCCGGCGACCCCGAGGCGATCGAAGCTTCGGTCGGCCACTGCCTTGCCGAGCTCGGCGGCCTCGACATTCTCGTGAACAACGCGGGGACGAACCCGACGTTCGGGCCGATGATCGAGACGGAGTCGCGTGCGGTGCGCAAGGTTCTCGAGGTGAACCTCGAGGGGCCGCTCGCGCTGGCGCAAGCCGCCTGGCGGGCGTGGATGCGCGAGCACGGCGGCACGATCATCAACGTCGCCTCGCTCGGTGGCATCCGGCCCTCCATGTTCATCGGCGTGTACAACACGTCGAAGGCCGCTCTGCTCCACATGACCCGGCAGCTCGCGGTGGAGCTTGCGCCCGGCGTGCGCGTGAACGCGTTGGCACCGGGCCTCGTCAAGACGCATTTCGCGCGGGCGCTGTATGAGCAGGACGAAGAAGGCGTTGCCGCCCGGTTTCCGATGAAGCGGCTCGGCGTGCCCGACGACTGCGCCGGCGCGGCGCTGTTCCTCGCGAGCGATGCGTCGTCGTGGTTGACCGGCGAGGTGATCGTCGTCGACGGCGGCGCGCTGGTCGGCGGCCCGTGAGCCGCCAGGGCTAGAGGAACGCGCGGGCGACCTCGAGCGCGGCGACCGCGCCTTCGCCGTCTGCGACGAGGTCGCCGGTCTCGTTCCAGGACATCCGCTGAATGAACACGCGGCAGAATTCACCGGCGGGACCGGTGACGCGGTTGGGCGCGTCGGCGGGCCCGAACGCCCAGGTCTCGTCACCCGACGGCGACGTGAGCTCCAGCCGCAGCTCGCCCGGTGGGCGTTCACGACCCGCGAACGAGAAGGCGTAGGGGAGCGCGCGGTAGGCGAGCCATGCGACGTGGTGGAGCCGGTCGGTGTCGACGACCGGGAGCCCGAGCGCCACGCGGACGTCGAGGCCGTGCGCCCATGCCTCCATCAGGCGTGCGGTGACAAGCGACGGCGGCCGCATGCCGAGGCCCCACGGCACGCGCATCGCGGGATCAACCCTGGCGAGCACGGCGCGTTCGTGTGCCGAGGTCTCCTCCCACCACGTGAGCACGTCGCGGCCAGGCCGGCGCCGCCCGCGCAAGACGCCCCAGAGCGTCGTGTCCTCGGCCGACGCGAACTGCGCGGCGAAGTCGTTGAGCGGACGGGGACCGCCGGTGCACGTGTCGATCGCGATCTCGTCGGTATCCGCGAGGTGGGCGACCGTGTCGCGCACGTCCCAGCCCTTGGCCGGTGTCGGGCGAAACCAGTCGTCCGTCGCAAGGTCGCGCAACTCCGCTTGGAGGCTCGTCTGCTCCTCCTCGAGCGCGCCGAGGAGCTGCGAGAGGTCCGCTGTCTCCGCCGCCATCAGTGACGCCGGCGGGACCCGTTCGTCTTTGCGGGCCGGCGACGCGTGAACTGCACTGGCGTCTCGGAGGGATGCGGCGCCGGCGGCGGCTTCGAGTGCGAGCGCTGATCGAGGTACCGGACGACCTGGCGGTACAGCTGGTCGTTCCCGAGCATCTTGCGCAGCTCTTCGCCCATCGAGCGGTACACGGGCTCGCGCCCCGTGAACGCCTCAGGGGCTTCCGTGCACCACCACGCGAAGTCGCTGCCGCCTTCGCCCCACCCGTCGCGGCCGAACTCGGACAGCGTCGAGACCACGGTGCCGTCTTCCTGCTCCTCGTCCACGCAGCGCAGTGGGAGCTGCCAGCACACGTCGGGCTTCAGATCGCTGTGATGCTGGTCGTTCCGCATGGCGTGCAGGTGGAGCGCGCAGCCGGCGCCGGCCGGGAACTCGGGACGGTTCAGGAAGACGCAGGCGTCGTCGACGAGGCGCGTGCGCCATTCGATGCGACCTTCCTCGTCCTTTCCGCACTGGGCGTAGACGCCCTTGGACCGGCCGGCCTTGGCGTACTGCCATTCGTCGTCGGTGAGCTCGCGCGCGGCGCGGACGACGCGGTCGCGGTCCTTCCGGTTCGAGAAGTGCGCACCGTACGAGCAGCAACCCTGGACCATCTCCGGCGCCGGTTCGGTGAAGACGCCCTGGCAGCCACGCCCGAAGATGCACTCCCAGTGCGACGTCAGGAACGTCACGTCGATCTGCCAGCGCCGACCGTCGTCCTTGGGATCGTCGAAGGTCACCCACTCCCGGGTCGGCCCTGTCCGGACCGGAGACGCGCTCATGCCGGCGAGAGTACACACCCCCCGTCGGTAGGCTTCGCGTATCGACACCACCGAGGAAGCCCGCGTTTTCGTCGCCGACCTCGAGGCTGCACTCGGACCGGGCCGGGCGCGCGCCGAGCCGCTCGAGCTCGCGCTCTACCAGCGCGACGCCGGCGTCGATCGAGGTGAGGCAGTCGCCGTGTGCTTCCCGTCAACGGGTGCGGACGTGGCGGCCGCCGTCCGGATCGCCGCCGATCACGACCGCCCCTTCGTGGCCCGCGGCAGCGGCACCGGGCTCGCCGGCGGCGCGACGCCGGTCGGCGACCCGCTGGTGATCGTGACCACGCACCTGACGCGGATCCTCGAAGTCGACGCCGACGAGGGGTATGCCTGGGTCGAGCCCGGCGTCCTCAACCTCGATCTCAGCCGCGCGGTGCATCACCTCGGGC
>JBKOZX010000108.1:0-8505 GCA_046726115.1 Actinomycetota bacterium
TCCGCGAGGAGCACCCGGGCTGGACGGTGTGGGCCGGCTCGCCGAACGGCGAGTCCCTGGACCACGTCGGGGCACGCGCCCGGGGCGTCATCGAGCGGGCGACGGCCGCCGGCGGCGATGCGGCGCTCTTCTCGCACGGCCACTTCCTGCGCATCCTCGGCGCGACGTGGCTCGGCCTCCCGCCCGAGGGCGGACGGTTCCTCTCGCTCGGCACCGCCGCGCTCAGCATCCTCGGCTACGAGCGCGAGACGCGAGTGATCCGGCAGTGGAACCGGGTGTCCGAGCTCGGCTAGGCAACGAGCATGCCGGCCCAGCCCGTCCCCACTCCGAACGCACCTCCCGTCGCCGGTCCGTACTCGCCCGCCGTGCGCGCCGGTGACTGGCTCGTGCTGGCGGGACAGGTCGGCCTCGATCCCGCCGCCGGTCGTCTCGCCGAAGGCGGGACCGAAGGCGAGGCGCGCCAGGCGCTGACGAACATCACGACCGTGCTCGCCGACTGCGACGCGAGCTGGGGCGACGTCGCCAAGGTGACCATCTTCCTCGCCGACATGGCGGACTTCCCCGTCGTGAACGAGGCGTACGGTGCGGCCGTGGGCGATCATCGGCCGGCGCGCAGCACCGTGCAGGTCGCCGCCCTGCCCGCGGGAGCGCGGGTCGAGATCGAGGTCTGGGCATACAAGCCCGCCTGAGAGAGGGGTCGTAATGGCTGACGACGACGTGCTGAGCAACATCCAGCAGCTCGCCGACGAAGAGCACGAGCTCTACGAGCGCCACCGGGCGGGGACGCCGCTCAACGAGGAGGAGCACCGCCGGCTGCAGGATCTCCAGGCGCGGCTCGACCAGTGCTGGGACCTGCTGCGGCAGCGGCGCGCCCGGCGGGAGTTCGGTGAGGATCCGTCGGCGGCGCACGCGCGCGACGAGTCGACGGTCGAGCGCTACCAGCAGTAGACGCCGGGAACAGGCCCGGGCCGGCCGAGTGTTGCCGGGTGAGCACTGATCCCGGGGGAAGGAGCGGCGATGAGCCCGGAAGTGACGAAGACGGATGAGGAGTGGCAAAAGGAGCTGACCCCCGCCCAGTACCAGGTGCTGCGGCACGCAGGTACCGAGCCCGCGTTCACGGGTGAGTACTGGGATTGCCACGACGACGGCGTGTACCGGTGCGCGGCGTGCGGCGCCGAGTTGTTCAGCTCGGACACCAAGTTCGAGTCGGGCACGGGCTGGCCGAGCTTCTCCGAGCCAGCGGTCGCCGATGCGGTCGAGCTGCGCTCGGACTCCAGCCACGGGATGGTGCGCACCGAGGTCGTATGCCGCCGGTGCGGCGGTCACCTCGGTCACGTGTTCGACGACGGCCCCGGGCCGGCGGGCCAGCGGTACTGCATCAACTCGCTGTCACTCGACCTCGATCGAGGCGCCACCTCGTGACGCAAGCCGACGGTGAGCCCACCGCCGCGCCCCAGCACGTCGAGTTCGGCACGGCGCGCGGTCGGTGGGTGATCCTCGCAGCCATCCTCGGCTCGGGCATCGCGTTTCTCGACTCGACGGTCGTCAACGTGGCGCTGCCCCACATCGGTGACGACCTGGGCGGCGGGCTCTCGGGACTGCAATGGACGCTGGACGGCTACCTGCTGACCCTCAGTGCGCTGCTCCTGTTGGGCGGCGCGCTCGGCGACGAGTACGGCCGCCGGCGCGTGTTCGTGTTCGGGCTGATCTGGTTCACCGGCGCGTCCGTCCTGTGCGGCCTCGCGCCGAGCATCGGCGCCCTGATCGCGGCGCGAGCCCTTCAAGGTGTGGGCGGGGCGATGCTCGTTCCGGGCAGCCTCTCCCTCATCACCGCCAGCTTCCGCACGGAAGATCACGGTGCTGCCATCGGCGCGTGGTCCGGCTTGACCGGCGCGGCCACCGCGATCGGCCCGTTCCTCGGCGGCTGGCTCGTCGACGCCGTGTCGTGGCGGCTCGTGTTCCTCATCAACGTCCCCCTCGCCGCGGTGGCGCTGTTCGTGACGCTCCGTCACGTACCCGAGAGCCGCGACCCACAAGCCGGCAAGCGACCCGACTTCATCGGCGCCGCCACCGCGACCATCGGCCTCGGCGGACTCGTGTACGCGCTGATCCAAGGACCCGCGCACGGCTGGTCGCCGTTCGTCGTCGCCCTGGGGGTGATCGGCGCGGCAGGACTGGTCGCGTTCCCGTTCGTCGAGCAACGGGTGCGTTCGCCCCTCGTCCCCCTCGAAATCTTCAAGTCGCGCCAGTTCAGTGGCGCCAACGGCACGACGTTCGTCGTCTACGCCGCGCTGGGCGTGGCGCTCTTCCTCGTGGTCGTCGAGCTACAGACCGTGCTCGGGTACTCCGCCCTGGCGGCCGGCACGGCGACGCTTCCGATCACGGTGCTGATGCTGTTTCTCTCGCCCCGGGCCGGACGATTGTCGCAGCGCATCGGCCCACGCATCCCGATGACGATCGGACCGCTCATCGTGGCGGTAGGGCTGGTCCTGCTCGCCGGCATCGGGCCGGGCACGACGTACTTCACGGGGATCCTGCCTGGGCTCGTGGTGTTCGGGCTCGGGCTGTCGCTCACCGTCGCGCCGCTCACGGCGGCGGTCATGGGCTCCGTCGCGGAGAATCACGTCGGCGTGGGCTCGGGCGTGAACAACGCGGTCGCCCGGGTCGCCGGCTTGCTGTCGGTGGCGGTGCTACCCGCGCTGGCCGGTCTCGAGACGGCGTCGGCGGGAGTCGAATTCAGCGACGGCGTGGCGCGGGCGCTCTACATCTCCGCCGCCCTCGCTGCGCTCGGAGCACTCAATTCGTGGATCACGATCCGCTCGGCCGCGCGCGTCGAGACACCGACGCAGCCGCTGGCGGTCTCGTGCCAGGATCCGTGCGTGCGCGAGCCGGAAGGCGAGGTAGACGAGGCCGCCTGACCGGCGCATGCTGACGGAGGATGACCTTTGGGGTGATTGGTCGGCTCGGTGGTGTCGGCGTCGCGCTGGTGATGGCGCTCGCCGCCCCCGCAGCGGCCGCCGCCGGGACGGCTCCCGCGCCCCGGCCCGAGGCGTATCGGGACCAGCCGCCGCTGGCCTACGTGTCGGCCGGGCACGTGGTCGTGCTCGACGGCAAGGGCGGCGCACCGCACCAGGTGAGCGGGACCGGTGGGGCGTGTTGCCTGGCGTGGTCGCCCGACAGCTACTACCTCGCCTTCCAGCGGCGCGGCGACCTGTGGGTCGTGGAGCACGACGGCGGCGAGCTCCACCGCGTAGCACGCTCCGTGGCCCGGTGGGAGTGGGCGCCAGACGGCCAGGCCCTCGCCGTGATCGGGCAGCGCTCCAAGGGCGGCATCAACTTCTACGGAGCGCGGGACCCGAGCATCCGCGAGACGTTGCTGCCCGGGTACCGCGTGCGCGACCTCGCGTGGGCGGGGCTCGGACGGCGCATCGTCGTGTCCGCCGTCCCGCCCCACACCGGGCGCGGCACCGGTGCACGGGCCCAGGTGTTCATGCTCGAGGTTCCCGGCCCGTACGGCGAGGACTGCCCGGCGCTCTGCCCCGAGGCGCCGGTTTCGATCCCGGTCGACCATCCCGACGCCGCGTCCGGGCCGCTGTTCGCGGGGTGGTCGCCGAGCGTCGACTCGATCGCCGTGTGGACCGCACCCGACAACGGCGCCACGCTCGGCTTGCTGTCTCCAGGCGGCGGCCGCGTCGTCCCCATCGCCAGCACGCTGGTGCGCCGCTCGTGGGTGCAGTGGTCGCGGGGCGGCGACCGGCTGCTCGTCGTCGACGGCCACTCGCCGGCCGCGGGCGCCCCGCGCTCGCTGCTCCTCTGCACGCGAACCACCGCCTGTCACCCGATCGCCGGCGCCGACGAGGCGGTCGCCGACCCGGCGTGGTCCGGCACGGGCGCGATGGCGTACGTGCGGACCGAGCGCCGCCAGCTCTGGGTCGCGGACCCCGACGGCGACGACGCGCACCAGCTCACCGCGGCCGGCGAGGGCGTCGTCGCGCCCCGCTGGCTACCCGACGCCCGCCATCTGGTCTTCGAGCGGGACGGGACGGTGTGGCTGCTCGACGTGAACGGCGGGGAGGCGACGCCGGTGGGCGGCCCGCTCGGCCCCGGCGCCCCGATGGAGCAGCAGTACGCGGTCGCTCCGTAACATCGAGCCCGCATGCCCACGCAACCCGAGAGCCTCGCTCCCGCGCCGCGCGATCCCGACCAGCCCTATTGGGATCCGGCGATGCAGACGATGGCACCCGAGCACCGCCGCCGGGTGCAGGACGAGCGGGTGCGCGCGCTCGTCCGAAAGGTCTTCGACACTCCCGTCCCGCGGTTCCGCCGCAAGCTCGAAGGCGCCGGTATCACGCGCGCCGACGACATCACCGGCGTCGACGACCTCGAGCGCGTCCCGCTGACCACGAAGCAGGACCTGCGCGACTCCGAAGCGGCGCTGCCGCCGTGGGGCGACTACCGGTTCACGCCCCCGAGCGAATGCGTCCGGCTCGGGCAGTCGACCGGCACCACCGGCACGCCGACCGTCACCCTGTGGACCCGTCACGACATCTGGGTGGAGTACGAGTCGGCGGCGCGCAACTGGTGGCGGCTCGGCTTCCGGCCCGGTATGAGCGCGACGCACGCGCATCCCGCGTACCTGTACGGCGGCGGGGTGATGCTGTCCGGGAGCTACGAGTACTTCGGCCTGCTCAACATCTGGGTACCGCCGCCCGACACCGACGAACTCGCCGAGCAGGGCATGCGGGCGTGGATGCGGTTCAAGCCCGACATCCCGTTCGTGGGCTTCTCGCTCGGGCGCTACTTCGAGGTCGCGGCCAAGCTCGGCCTCGACCCGCACGACGACCTCGGGCTGCGGATCCCCTCGATGGGCCCGCCGGGGAAGGGCTCGCCCCTGATGACCGCGGGACTCGAGTGCTACGCCTACCTCGGCGGCACGTGCGGGCAGGGGCCGGGCGCGCACCTCGCCGAGGATTGGGCCGTCGTCCAGGCCGTCGACCCCGAGACCGGCCGCGAGGTGCCCGACGGCGAGTGGGGGCACCTCGTCGTCACGACCCTCGACCGCGACAACGGGTTGCTGCGCTACGACCTCGAGGAGGCCGCCGCCATCGCCCGCGAGCCGTGCCCGTGCGGGGAGACCACCATCCGCGGCTTCTGGGGTGGTCGGTTCAAGGACCTGCTGGCCGCCCAGGGCGTGCGGTTCCAGGCCGCCGAGGTCGAGCGGGCCCTGCGGGCGGGCGCTCCGGAGGCGGCCGAGCCCTCCCTCGAGTACGTCATCGTGCGACCGGGCTCCGCCGCCGACGGGCCGCTGGCGGTGCGGGTCGAAGCGGGGGCGGCGACGACCGACGCCGGCGCGCTGGCGGATCGCTGCCGGGCGGCGATTCGGGACCACATCGGGCTCGACGCCCGGGTCGAGATCCTCGACCGCGAGACCCTCCCCCGCTCCGGATACAAGGCGACTCGGGTCGTCGAGAACTAATCGACTGGCGGAACACGCCCGAACACGAGATGGTTGTACGGGTGCTCGGCGGCGATTCGCCCGGCGATCGGCCCCCCGAACGCCGGCCGGGCGACTCTCATCAGCGAATCGCACGGAGAATCGCCCCGGCCAGAGATTTTCACGAGACAACGAAGGAACGGTGAGAGTGACCCAGGTCACACGGCGCCCCGAGCGCCACGACGAGGACCTCGTCCGCGTCTATCTCGACGAGATCGGACGGCACGAGCTCCTCACCAAGGACGACGAAGCCCGCCTCGCCCAGGACATCGACGCGGGCCGCGACGCGCGCGCCCAGCTCGACGAGCCCGGCCGCATGAAGCGCAGTGAGCGCCGCCAGCTCGAGGCGCTGGTGCAGCGGGCCGAGGCCGCCCGGCGGGAGTTCATCCAGTCGAACCTGCGGCTGGTGGTGTCGATCGCCAAGAAGTACCAGTCGTCGGGGCTTCCCCTGCTCGACCTCGTGCAGGAGGGGAACCTCGGCCTGATGCACGCGGTCGAGAAGTTCGACTGGCGCAAGGGCTTCAAGTTCTCGACCTACGCCACCTGGTGGATCCGCCAGGCGATCCAGCGCGGCATCGCCAACACCGGGCGCACGATCCGGCTGCCGGCCCATGCCGGCGACAACCTGCTGCGGCTGCACCGGGTCCGGGCCCAGCTCGAGGCCGAGCTCGAGCGGGAGCCGACGGTCGCCGAGCTGGCGAAGGAGCTCGACGTCGCCGAGGAGAAGGTGACCGAGCTGCTCCTCGTCGCGCCTGATCCCGTCTCACTGTCGGAGCCGGTCAGCGAGGACGGCGAGACCGAGCTCGGCGACCTCGTCCAGGACCGCAGCGCCGAGTCGCCCTTCGACGCCGCGGCGCGGGCACTGCTCCCGGCCGAGGTCGACAAGCTGCTCTCGGTGCTCGACGAGCGCGAGCGGCACATCCTGAGCCTGCGCTTCGGACTCGACCGGGGCGAGCCGCGCACGCCCGACGAGGTGGGCGAGCTCGTCCACCTGAGCCGCGAGCGCGTCCGCCAGATCGAGGCCCGCGCCCTGTCGCGCCTGCGGCACCCGTCGGCCGACACCGGCATCCGCTGGCTGCTCGCCAGCTGATCGCGAACTGACCGGGAGCTCTACCCGGACATTGGGCCGGTCACTAGCCATGACGTCCCGTCGACGACCTGCTCGACCGGCTCGACGAATCCCGCCCGTCGCGCGACCGCGTGCGCAGGAGCGGGGTCGGCGGGACTGACGAACACGAGCCGACCACCGGCGCGTAACGCGCGCGCGAGGACGTCGAAGGCGGCATCGGAGTCGACGAACCTCGACAACGCGGAGCGGCTCATCACGACGTCGAACCGCAACGGCCCGAACCGGTGCGAGCGCGCCTCGGCATGCACGAAGCCCACGTTCGCCAGGCCCGCCTCCGTCGCGCGGCGCCGGGCCCGGTCGACCATCGAGGCCGACGAGTCGACGCCGAGCACCAAGCCCCGGGGCCCGACGCGCCGCGCTGCCTCCAGCGTGGCGGCGCCGTCCTCGCAGTCGACGTCGAGGACGCGATGGCCCGTCCGGAGACCGGCCACCTCGACCAACGTGTGCTCGAGCGATGCCGTCCCGGTGATGCCGAGGGTCGAGGTCATGCGTCGCTCCGTCCTCACCCGTCGTTCCTGTCAGTTACATGTGTATTTGACATACCTGTGTTTGTCAACTACGTTCCCCCGCATGGGACGAGGACGACGGCGCGGAGAAGGACGAGGACCGGGAGGGTTGGGCGCCCGTCACCACGGGCGCGGCGTCCGCTGCCGGTGGAGCCCGTCGCCGGGCGCGTGGGAGGTGCACGCCAGGGTCGAGCGCTACGTCGAGCCCGCGCTGCTGCTCCTCCTCCGCAATGGCGAGACGCACGGCTACGACCTCGCCGAGTCGCTCGCCGATCTTGCGCCCGACGAGACCGTCGACCTCGGCAACCTCTACCGGCTGCTGCGCTCGCTCGAGGCTGAGGGCGTGGTCACGTCGCGCTGGCGTGACGACCTACCCGGCCGCGTGAAGCGCACGTACGAGCTCACCGACGACGGGCGCCGGCTCCTCGAAACCTGGGCCGAATCCCTGCGCAAGACGGGTGACACGATCGCCGCGTTCCTGCGGCGCTACGAGGAAGGAGCCACGAAATGAGAGCAGACCACCGCGCAATGCGTGACGAGTTCCGGCGAATGCGCCGCATCCATCGGGCGCGACGCAAGTACGACGACTACCGGTGGTGGCGCGGTGAGGACGACGTCACCGCGCTCGAGGACCTCCAGCGCGACCTCGAGGAGGCGGCCGCTGACGTTGCCGAGCGCATCAAGCGGCTGCGCGCGTCCGAAGACCGCACGTCGCAGGAGATCTAATTCTCCGGTCTACGAGGCGGTCCGGCGCGGTGCCAGGATGCCGTGGCGCGTCATCGAGCGGCGGAACCAGATCGTCGACACCACGATCGCGCCCCCGGTCAGTCCCCACGAGACGAGGGTCTTGGCGACGAGGAACGTCGCCAGGGATTGGCTGAACAACAGCCACAGCGTGAGGGACGCGTTCGCGAGCTGCGTGAACGCCCACAGCAACGTGATGCGCAGGAAGAACTGGCGGACGGGCGTTTGCGCGAGCACGCCGGACGGGATCGGACAGAAGTCCCGGGCGAGGCGCTCGGCCAGCGGTCGGCCCAGTGGCACCGACAGCAGAAACGCGGCGGCGACGAGCGCCGTGCCCAGCGTGGGCTGGAGGAAGTAGACGACCACGCTGCCGGATGCCACGGCGACGACCGTGCGAGCGGTGATCGTCACCGCCGCGAGCAGCAGGATCCCCGGGACGCGTTGGCCGGTGACGAGCCGGCGGCCGACCGCGACGTACGTCCACCCCAGGCCGACGAGCACGGCGCCCCACACGCCGACGAAGTGCAGCATGAGCAGGAACAGCGCGAGCGGAACGACCGTGCCCTCGATGACGTGGGGTACCGCGTGCCGGGCGAGGGTCCGCAGGCGCGGCATCTCGAAGTGGGGGATCT
>JBKOZX010000109.1:0-13117 GCA_046726115.1 Actinomycetota bacterium
ATTGGGAGGGGATCATGGATCGCACCCGCGCGCAGTTCCCCGAGCTGTGGACGGCAACGCGCAACGACCTGTGCTTCGCGACGACCAACCGGCAGGCTGCGCTCACGGCCATTGCGACGCGCGCCGACGCAGTCGTTGTGATCGGCAGCGCGAACTCGTCGAATACGATCGCCCTCACGAAGGTCGCGGCCAGCGCCGGGTGCCCGAGCGTCGTGCGGGTCGACGGACCCGAGGAGCTCGATGTCGAGGAGCTCGGCCGCGCAAGCGTCGTCGGCGTCACTGCGGGCGCCAGCGCACCCGAAGACCTCGTCCAGGCCGTCATCGCCGAGCTGGACCCGAGCGAAGGCGTCGAGCCCGTCTACGTCACCGACGAGGACGAGTACTTCCCCCCGCCCCGCGAGCTGCGCGAGCTGGTCCCCGCGCTCGACGGCCTGGCGGCGCTCATGGTCGGCGGCGACCCCGCGACCTCCCGCCGTCGCGGCGGGCCCTTCAGCGACGACCGGGGCGTCGACGCGTCAATCGTCCTCGCCGACCTCGCTCACTGAGGCCGACGCGGCCTCGGCGGGCGACACGCCTGCGAGCGCGAGCGCCTCGTCGAAGCACGACTGGAGCTCCAGGCCGACCTTCTCGGTGACGCTCGTGACCTCCTGACGCCGGACTCGACCAGCCCCGTGGTCCGGGGGTTGGATCGGATCACCGACCACGATCGCCACCTTGTGCAGGCGTGGCAGCACCTTGCCCGACGCGAGGATCTGCTCGCTGCCGCCGATACCGACGGGGACGATCGGAACACCGAGGCGTGTCGCGAGGTAGGCCGCACCGTCGAAGAGGTCGACCACGTCACGCCCGTGCCGCCGGGTGCCTTCGGGAAAGATCGCCACTGGCTCGCCACCCTCGAGCGCCGCTTGCGCCGCTCGCAAGGCCGCTCGGTCGGCGCTTCCCCGCTCGACCGGGAACCCGCCGAGCGCGCTGAACAACCAGGCGAGAAACCGGTTCTCGAACAACTCCTGCTTGGCCATGAAGCGGATGCGGCGGCGGGTGATGTACCCGGTCAAGAAGATGTCCATGAGCGATCGGTGCGACGGCGCGACGACGAACGCGCCTGAGCGCGGCACCTTGCCGCGGCCGCGCACACGAACCCACAAGAGCACCTTGAGCGGCGTCAGGATGATCGCATGCGCGAAGCGGTAGAAAGCACGCTTCCCGATGTCCGGGCGGTGCTTGGCGGTCATCGGTCGACTCCGACGGCGGACTCGTACCGCGCCACGATCTCCTTGACGACGTCCCCGACCTCGCGGCCCGTCGTGTCGATCACGACCGCGTCCGCCGCTGGCTCGAGCGGTGTCGTCTTGTGGTCGAGCGTGTCGCGCCGGCCGACTGCGTCACGCACTGCTTCCAGCTCCGCGGGCCGTTCGGCGGCTTCCTCGTCGAGACGGCGCCGGCGCGCCCGTTCGTCGTCCGAGGCGGTCAAGAACACCTTGACCGGTGCATCCGTGAACACGACCGTCCCGATGTCGCGGCCTTCGACGACGCCTCCACCGCGTTCTTTCGCCCATTCTCGTTGGCGTGCGCGCAGCAGGGCGCGCACTGGAACGTGCGCCGACACCGCCGACACCCCGCTCGACACGGCCGGGCCGCGGATCTCTTTGCTGACGTCCTGCCCGTCCAGCCGAACGCGCCCGGGGGGCGAACCGACCTCCATTTGAGCCTGCTCGGCGGCGCGCGCGATGGCGTCGCCGTCCTCGAGGTCGAGCCCCCGCTCCATGGCGAGCAGCGTTACGGCCCGGTACATCGCGCCGGTGTCGAGCACCTCCAGCCCGAGGGCATCGGCGACGCCGCGCGCGACGGTCGACTTCCCCGACCCCGCGGGCCCGTCGATGGCGACGACCCGGATCACGAGCCGCCGTCGCCTGCGAGCGTGGCAAGGTCGTCGGCGAAACGCGGGTACGACACCGCCACCGACTGCCAGCCGCGGACCGTCGACTCGCCTTCCATCGCGTTGGCGGCCACGGCGGCGGCCAGCGCGATCCGGTGGTCGCCGTGGCTCTTGAACATGGCGGGCCGGGGCTGCCCGCCTCGGATCGACAGCGCGTCGGCCTGCGTCTCGACACCGACGCCCATCTGGGTGAGCTCCTGCTCGATCGTGTTGACGCGGTCGCTCTCCTTCACGCGCAGCTCGGCGACATCGCGGATCTCGGTGACGCCCTCGGCGAACGCGGCCGCCACCGCCAGCACCGGGATCTCGTCGATCATCCCTTCGTCGGGGACGATCGCAGTCGCGCGGAGCGGCGACGCCTCCACCGTGAGGCGCCCGACGGGCTCACCGAGCCGCTCCCCCGCCGCCTCGGTCGCGATGCGTGCGCCCATGCGCCGGAGGACGTCGACGAAGCCCAACCGCAGGGGGTTCAGGCACAGATCTTCGATCACGATCGCCGAGCCGGGCGTGATGCACGCGGCGACGGCGAAGAGCGCGGCCGAAGACGGATCGCCCGGTACATCCAGCTCGAACGGCTCCGGGACACCGCGAGCGACGCGAACGGTACGAGCGTCGACGTGCGCCACGGGCGCGCCCAGCGCGGCCAGCATCCGCTCCGTGTGGTCGCGGCTCGGCGCCGGCTCGACGATCTCCGTGGTGCCCTCGGCCTGGAGGCCTGCGAGCACGACCGCCGTCTTGACCTGCGCGCTGACCACGTCGAGATCGCACCGCCGCCCGGTGAGATCGCCACCCCGGATCACGAGCGGGGCGAGCTCCCCGTCGGCCCGACCGTCGATGCGCGCCCCAAGTGCGCGCAGCGGGCGGGCAACGCGTCCCATCGGCCGGGTCCGCAACGAGGCGTCTCCGGTGAGGACCGAGAGGAATGGGCGCCCTGCGAGCAACCCGGCGAGCACGCGCATGGTCGTCCCGGAATTGCCGCAGTCGATCACCGCGTCGGGCTCCCGCAGCGCGTCGGCGCCACCACCCTGCACGGTCACCGTCGATCGCTCGGACTCCTTGACTCGCACCCCGAGGCGCTCGAGCGCGCCACGCGTGCGTTGCACGTCGTCGCCGTCGGCCAATCCACGGATTGTGCTGCGCCCCGGCGCCAACGCCGCCGCCAGCAGCGCCCGGTGGGAGATGCCCTTGTCGCCGGGCACGCGCAGCGTGCCTCGCAGTGGCCGCGGGCCGGAGATCGTGACCTCGGCGCTCATTTCCCTCCTCGGTGGCCGTCGCAAGCTCCGGCTCCTGTTCCGACGGTCGGCAAAGCCGCCGTCATCGCGGCAGAGCCGTCCGAGAGGCGTGGTAGCCGCGCTCGACGAGAGCGGTCTCGAACGCGTCGGCGTGCCGGGCTGAGATCACGAGCACGAGCACGCCGCGCGTGCCTTCCATCGAGTGCGCGATCTCGAGATCGGCGATGTTGATGCCGAGCGCACCGGCGAGTGTCGTCACCTCGGAGAGGACGCCGGGGCGGTCGGGAACGGGGACACGAACCTCGACGAGCTCCTCGCCCGCCGGCGCGCCGACCGGCAGGTTGCGACGCGCCGCCCTCGCCCGCTCGAGCACGTCGAGGAGCGCGGTTCGGTCACTGCCGTCCACGAGCCCGCGCACGCGCACCAGCGCATCGAGGTAGTCGTCGAGCGCTTTGACGATCGCCTCGCGGTTCGCCACACAGATGTCTGGCCAGATCCCGGGGTGCCCGGCCGCGATCCGGGTCATGTCGCGAAATCCGCCCGCGGCCAACCGGAGCAGTGTCGAGTGCTCCTCGCCGCTCGTCGCCGCCACGTCCATGAGGGTCGTCGCGGCGAGCTGGGGGACGTGGCTGACGACGGCGACGAGTGCATCGTGGTGCTCGGGGGTCATCGCGACAACCTCGGCCCCAACGTCGGCGATCAGCGACCGCAGCGTCGTGAACGCGGCGATCTCGGTGTACTCGGTGGGCGTGAGCACCCACGTGGCGCCCGCGAACAGATCGGCGTCCGCGCCGTCGATCCCGTCCTGCTCCGAGCCCGCCATCGGGTGCCCACCGACGAACCGAGGCGCGAGCTCGGGGCGGGACTCGCCGATCGCGCCGACGATCGGAGCCTTCACCGACCCCGCGTCGGTCGCCACGGGCACACCGGCATCCAGAGCCTCCACGACGAGGGTTGCGACGTCGCCCACCGGGACGGCGACGATCGCTGCGTCCACGCCCGCCACCGCCTCGCGCACGCTGAAGGCAATCTCGTCGACGGCGCCCCGCACCTTCGCCTGCGCGGCGCGAGCTGCGTCACGGTCGTACCCGCGAACCTCGACGCCTGCGCGGCGCAACGCCAGGCCGACGGACCCACCGATCAGCCCGGTTCCGATCACCGCGACGCGCCTCACAGTCTCAATCTCCGTCTCAATCTCCGCGCGGCACCGGACTACTCCGGGAGATCGTCACGGAGCGTTCGGGCACCGTCGAGGTACACGTGGTGGAGCTCGTCGCGCGGTCGATCGGTGTAGCAGTGGAGGAGGAGGCGGTTGCACATCGGCTTGCCGCCGTCGATGCCGAGCTCACGGGCGCACAGCAACGGGACGTCGCCCAAGCCCACGCCGCGAGCGGCGGCGGCCGGGAACTCCGCGGTCAGGTCGTCCGTCGCGGTGAACAGCAAGCTGACGAGGTCGTCATGCTCGAGGTCGTTGCGAGCAAGCAGCTCCTTGACCAACTGCTGCGTCTTCGCCTCGATCTCCTGCTTGGTGTTCTCGTTGCACGTGATCGCGCCGCGCAGTGCTTGCACCCTCACGGGGTCTGAGGTTAGTCGGGGTCGGAATCGTTCCCAGGGGGTGTTCCGCTGCCGACCGCGGCGGCGTACAGCGCCCGTACCTCTCGAGACCGGAGCGGACGCGACGCGCCGGGCGCGAGCCGCCGGTCGCTGATCGGGCCGACGCGGGTGCGCACGAGCCTGCGAACCGGATGCCCGACCGCCTCGCACATGCGGCGAACCAGCCGGTTGCGGCCCTCGTGCACGACGATCTCGAGCGCCGCGTTGTCGCCGCGGCGCTGCACGATTCGAACGCGAGCCGGAGCGGTCGGTCCGTCGTCGAGGGCGATCCCCTCGCGGAGTGATCGGGTCGCCGCACGGCTCGGAACGCCCGACACTTCGGCGAGGTACGCCTTCTCGATGCCGTGACGAGGGTGCGTCACCAGCTGCGCGAGCTCGCCGTCGTTGGTGAGGACGAGGAGCCCCTCCGTGTCGTAGTCGAGGCGCCCGACCGGAAAGACACGAGGCTCGGCGGGGACGAAATCGATGACCGTCGAGCGGCCTGCGGGATCGCGCGCCGTGGTCACCACCCCACGCGGCTTGTTCAGCAGGTAATAGACGAGCCCGTCCCGGACCGCCACGGGTACGCCGTCCACCTCGACGCGGGCGCGTTCCGGGTCGACGCGCTGGCCGAGGTGCGCGACCTTGCCGTCCACCGTGACGCGGCTGGCAGCGATCAGCGCCTCGGAAGTCCGGCGCGACCCGAAGCCAGCACGGGCGAGCACTTTCTGGAGCCGTTCGCCGGCCGCGTCCTCGTGTGCTTGTTCTGGTCGCCCTCGCGAGCTCGGGCTCCTGCGGCGACGGTCGGCAGAGCCGCCGTCGCCGCGCCCGGACGGCGCCCGGGCTGGCATCTACGGGTTCGGCGCGGGATCGTCCGACACGCGCAGACCGCGCTCGAGCGCATCGACGACATCGGGCCCGGGCACGAAGTCACCGAGCGGTGGCAGATCCTCCAGGGCGTCGACGCCGAGTCGCTCGAGGAACTCGCGCGTCGTGCCGTACATCACCGCCTGGCCCGGTCCCGGGTCACGGCCGACCTCGGCGATGTAGCCGCGCCGCAGGAGGGTGCCCAACACGCTCTCGACGTCCACGCCGCGAATCGCGGAGATCTGCGCGCGCGAGATCGGCTGCTTGTACGCGATGATCGCGAGCGTCTCGAACGCAGGCGCCGACAGGCGCGCGTGCTGCCCTTCGAGCACGAAACGCTCCACGTACGCCGCCAGGTCCGGATGGGTCTGGAAGCGATATCCACCGGCCACCCTCGCCAGTACGAACCCGCGCCCGGCGTCTTCGTACTCGTCCGCGAGCTCGCGGCACAGCTGCTCGATGCTGATGATCGGCAGCTCGACGAGCTGGGCGAGGAAGCCGGGCTCGACCGGGTCGGTCGCCGCCATGACCACGGCCTCGACGACGCGGCGCGCTTCGTGGGCCCGCAGCCCCTCGGTGGCTTCGTCGAGCGGATCGTCGTACATCGCTCCTCGCGATTACCCGGGCTCGGACGCGACCGTCTCGGGCTCCTCGGTCGCGTGCACATCGTCCCACTCGGCGATGCTGGCGGCGTCGGGCGCGGACTCTCCCTCCCGCAGCCGGCGTACGCGTAGCTCACCGAACGTGTCGAACTGCTCTAGGTCGAGCACGCCCTGCTTGTAGAGCTCGAGCACGGCAAGGAAGCGCACGATCACCTCGAGTCGTGTCGGAACGTCGATGACCAGATCGCGGAAGCTGATCGGATCGCGTTCGGGGAGCACCGACAGCACCACTGCGACCGCGTCGCGCACGCTGGCGCGAATCGGCGCGATGTGCTCGACCTCGATTGTCGGGGTGGGCTTTCCAGCCAAGCCTCGCAGCGCCGCCGCCAGCAGCGTCGAGGGCGCGACGTGCTCGAGCGGGTCAGGCCGCAGCGAGGCAAACGGCTCTTCCACACTGGCCCGACGGGGCAGGCTGCGGTCGGCCCTGCGCACGAGCGTCTCCATGGCGCGCGCCGCGTCCTTGAACGTCTTGCACTCGAGGAGGCGTGCGAGGAGGAGGTCGCGCTCCTCGAATCGCAGCAGCTCCTCGTCGAGCTCCACCTCCTCGAGCGACGGCAGGAGCCGGCGGGCCTTCAAGTCGACGAGCGTGGCCGCGATCAACAGGAACTCGGTCGTGACGTCGAGGTCGAAGCTCTCCATGCGCTCGAGCTCGCTGAGGTACTCATCGACGATCCTCGACAGCGAGACCTCCCACAGATCGACCTCCTGCTTGAGGATCAGGTGCAGCAGGAGGTCGAACGGACCCTCGAAGACGGACGTCGACACCTCGTACGGCATTCGGGAAGAGGGTACCGGAGGCGTCTGCGCGCACCGGGCAATCCCAGGGGTCACCGACGAGGTCGCAGGTAGCCTCACTGGTCATGCCACGAGTGTTCTCCGGGATCAAGCCAACCGGCGAGATGCACCTCGGCAACTACGTCGGCGCGGTGCGACGCTGGGTGGATAACCAGGACCGCGAAGAAGCGATCTACTGCGTCGTCGACCTCCACGCCATGACAGTGCCGTACGAGGTAGCGGAGTTCACCCGGCTCACCCGGCGGCTCGCGATCGAGCTTCTTGCAGCCGGCCTCGACCCGGAGCGTTGCATCCTCTTCCTCCAGAGCCACGTTCCCGCGCACGCCGAGCTCGCATGGATCCTGAACTGCGTAGCGACCTTTGGCGAGCTACGCCGGATGACGCAGTTCAAGGAGAAGAGCGAGGGACAGGAGTCGGTGAGCGTCGGGCTCTTCGACTACCCGGTGCTCATGGTCGCCGACATCCTCTTGTACGACACCGACGAGGTGCCGATCGGCGACGACCAACGTCAGCACCTCGAGCTCGCCCGCGACATCGCGACCCGGTTCAACAACCGCTTCGGCGAGACCTTCGTCGTCCCGAAGGCGACCTTCCCGCCGGTCGGTGGCCGCGTCATGGACCTCCAGGATCCGACGTCCAAGATGTCGTCGACGGCGGGATCACTACAGGGCAGGGTTCTGGTGCTCGACCCGCCGGAGATCGTGACCAAGAAGATCAAGTCGGCGGTCACGGATTCGGGCACGGACGTCCGATACGACCCGGCGAACAAGCCGGGGATCTCGAACCTGCTCGAGATCCAAGCCGTCGTGACGGGGCGGAGCATCCAGGAGATCGAGACCGACTTCGCCGGGTCGGGCTACGGCGCGTTCAAGAGCGCTGTGGCCGACGCCGTCGTCGACGCGCTGCGCCCGCTGCAGGATGCGTACAAGAAGCTCGAAGCCGATCCCGCGGAGGTCGACCGGCAGCTCGCCCTCGGCGCCGAGAAGGCGCGCGCGATCGCCGATCCGGTGCTCCGGCGCGCGCGCGCCGCGGTGGGTCTTCTGCAGCCGAGCTAGCGCTCAGGAGTTGTCGGCGGCCTCCAGGGCCTCCGCGACCGCGACGGGCACGCCGCTCGCCGGCCATCGTTCCCGGTGATGGTGCGCCCACGCCCAGCGCACCGCCTCGTCGCGGCCGCTCGCAGCACGGATCCGATCGGCGCCGCGCTCGTCGTGGCGCCGGTACCACGCCACCCGTCGGCGGAACCCCGGTGTGCCGGCCCAGCGGTCGAGGCGCTCGCTCCCCGCCCACGCGCCGAGCACTGTGGCCCCACTGCGTCCGAGCACGCCGAGGTCAGCATCGAGCTTGCCCACGTCGTGCAGCAGCGCCGCCGCGAGCCATTGGGACTGCTCGGCGTACTCCGTCCCGGCGAGGCGCTTCTCCGCCTGCCGGGCGACGCGCACCGTGTACCTGCGGTCGTGGTTGGGCAGGGCCCGCCAGAGCGCGAGCTCGTTCGGCTCGAGGATGCTCTCGACCCAGGCGACGTCCCGCGCGCGCGGCGGGCCGGGCCACAACGCACGAACGAACCGCCGGGCGAGGTGCAGCGGCTTCATCGGACGATGAAGTCGAACAGCCCGTCGATGAACGGCGAGAACAGGCGTCCGAAGAGGTTTGTCGACAGTCCGACGAGCAGGAGCACCAGGATCCCGTAGGGGCGGAACCGATGCCACGCGGGAAGCCACTCGCGTGGCAGGACCCGCTCGATGAGCGAGGATCCGTCGAGCGGCGGGACCGGCAGCAGGTTGAACAAGCCGAGGATGAGGTTGGCGAGCGCGAAGAACAGCAGCACCTGGATCACGAGCGGCAGGTCGGCGATCCGGTTGGCGCCGCCGGTGTACGCGCCGAAGGCGGCCCGGGCCGCAAGCGCCGATACAGCCATCAACGCGAAGTTCGACAACGGGCCGGCCAGCCCGACGAAGAGCATGTCGCGGCGCGGGTTGCGAAGCTTCGCCGGGTCCACGGGCACCGGCTTCGCCCACCCGAACGCGCCGAACCCGGTGATCGTCAACATCGCCGGCAAGATGATCGAGCCGAACGGGTCGATGTGCGGGATCGGGTTGAGCGTGAGCCGGCCCGCGCGCTTCGCGGTGTCGTCGCCGAAGAAGAGTGCGACGACGCCGTGGCTGATCTCGTGCAGGATGATTGCCAAGAACAGGCAGCCGAAGAAGACGAGTCGTTCTTCGACGTCCGCGCTCAAGGCTGTGCCATTGTCGCCGTCGCAGGCTCCGGCTCCTGCGGCGCCGGCCGGCAAAGCCGCCGTCGCCGCGGCTGTCCCGTTGTCCCCTTGTTCAGCGCCGGCGGCCGTGTGTTCAGCGGGGCCGGGACGCGCAGTTGATGCACAGGCGGGCGGCCGGCATGGCCTCCAGCCTCGCCTCGGCGATCTGGTTCCCGCACGATTCGCACTGGCCGTACGTCCCGGCGTCGAACTTACGCAGCGCGTCCTCGTTCTCTCGCAGCGTGTCGAGGAGGGTTCCGCCCAGCGCTTCGACCTCGCCGCGCTCCGCGGTGACCTGGCCCGAGTCGGCGAAGCCGTCGTCGAAGTCGAGCCTGCCGCCGGGACCGATGCCCAATTGACGCAGCTGGTCGATCAAGCGGTCGTGCTCCTCCTGGAGGTGGTCGCGCAACGTCCCGTGGAGCGTCTCGGCCATGGACGAAGCCTACCGCCCGTCCCGGCTGGCGGTATCTGGGAATCTCGCCCGCGGGTGGGCCGCCTCGTAGACGGCCCGGAGCCGCTCGGGTGACACCTTCGTATACACCTGCGTGGTGGAGAGGCTGGCGTGACCGAGCAGCTCCTGGACCACTCGGATGTCGGCCCCGCGGTCGAGCATGTGGGTCGCGTACGAGTGGCGCAGGACGTGCGGCGACAACCGTCCGTCGAGCCCGGCCCGCTCCCCAGTGGTGCGCACGATCTTCCAGCAGCTCTGCCGGCTCAGCCGCCCGCCGCGCGCGTTCAGGAACACTGCCTCGGAGTCGCCGCGCGACCGCCGGTTGTGGCGCGCGAGGTCGGCGCGGCCCCGCGCGAGATAGAGCCCCAGCGCGTCGCGTGCCGAGCGGCCGACGGGAACGATGCGCTCCTTGCTCCCCTTGCCCATCACGCGCATCAGGCCGTCGTCGAGGTCGAGGTCGCGGCGGTCGAGCCCGACGAGCTCGCTGATGCGCACGCCGGTCGCGTAGAGGCTCTCGACGATGGCCCGGTCGCGCAGCGCCCGCGATGTGTCCCCCACCACCGAGTTGAGCAGGGACTCGACCTCAGGCTCGCTCAGCGCCTTGGGGATGCCTTGCGGCACGCGTGGCGCGCCGACCTCCTCGCTCGGGTCGGCCGCGAGGAATCCCTCCTCGAGGCAGAAGCGATGGAACGACCGCACGGCCACTAGAGCGCGCGCGACCGACGACGGTGCGAAGTGCGGACGACCGTCCTCGTCCCGGGCGGACTTGAGATGCTCGACGTAGGCGAGCACCGTCTCCTCGCGCACGGCCGTGGGGTCGTCCTCGCCGCGGTCGCGGAGGAACTCGGCGTATCGGCGCAGGTCACGGCGGTACGCGGCCAGCGAGTTCGCGGCGAGGCCACGCTCGACGGTGAGCCACGTGTCGTGCTCGGCGAGGAGCTTCTCGAGCCTGTCGGCCGAGCGGTCGGCCTCGCGGACGGTCCCCGTCATGGGTCGATGATGACGACGCCGCGCTCAGCCGCGGAACCCGTCGTACTCGCCGGAGAGGTAGCGCCGGGTGAGCTCGAGGCCGACGATGCTCTTGGCGTCGATTATGCGGCCGTCGGCGATCAGCGCGTCGACGTCCGTCAGGCGCACCCGCTCGACCGTCATCGCCCGCTCCTCCGGGTTCGCCGCCGCGGGCGCGTCGAGCTCTTCGAGATCCAGCGCGGCATAGAGGTGTGTGTACTCGTCGCAGAACCCGGGCGAATTGAAGAACTCGCACAACTTCACAAGCCTGCCCGGACGCCTGCCGATCTCCTCGTGCATCTCGCGGCGCGCGGTCGTCTCCGGCTCTTCACCTTCGACGTCGCGCTTCCCTGCCACGACCTCGAGCAGGTCTCCGCCGGTCGCGACGCGAAACTGGCGCACGAGCAGGACGTCCTCGCCGCCGCGCTCGACCGGCACGACGACCACAGCCCCGGGGTGATGCACGACGAAGCGACGGAAACGCTCCCCCGCCCCTTCGACGTCGAGCTCGGCGAGGCGCAGGAAGCCGGTGTCGACGACGTCCCTGGAGTCGAGGACCCGGAACTGGCTCAAGGGATGGCGGCGCGGCGCACCGGCTCGGCCGCCTCCATGGGCAGCCGCGGCGCACGACCCTCGGCACGATCGCGTGCGGCGGCCAGGAACGCTGCGAAGAGCGGATGGGGCCGGTCGGGACGACTCTTGAACTCCGGGTGCGCCTGGGTGGCGACGAAGAACGGGTGCAGTGACTCCTGCAGCTCCACGAACTCGACGAGCCGGTCGTCCGGCGACGTGCCCGAGCACACGACGCCGGCTTCCTCGAGCGGGCGGCGGTACTTGTTGTTGAGCTCGTATCGATGGCGGTGCCGTTCGTAGACGACCTCCTGGCCGTAGGCGCGCTGGACGATCGTGCCGGGCAGCAGCTTCGCCGGGTAGGCGCCCAGCCGCATGGTCCCGCCGAGGTCGACCACCTCGCGCTGCTCGTCCATCAGGTCGATGACGGGGTGGGGCGAGTGAGGATCGAACTCGCTCGAGTTGGCGCCCGACAGACCGCAGACGTCACGTGCGAACTCGATGACCGCGCAGTGCAGTCCCAGGCACAGGCCGAGGAACGGGACCCGGTGCTCGCGGGCGAATCGTGCCGCCGCGATCTTGCCTTCGATGCCACGGAAGCCGAAGCCGCCCGGGATCACGATCCCGTCGAGGTCCTTCAGCCGCCCCTCGGCGAGCAGGCCCTCGGCGTCGTCGGACGCGATCCAGTCGATCTGCACGCGCGCCGAGCACGAGTACCCACCGTGCCGCAGCGCCTCGGCGACCGAGAGGTAGGCGTCCGGGAGGTTCACGTACTTGCCGACCAGACCGATGCGCACCTCTTGGTCCGCAGCTTCGACCCGCTCCATCAGGCCCCGCCACGCGATGAGGTCGGGGGCGTGCTGCTCGAGATGCAGCACCTGGCAGATGTAATCGTCCAGACCCTCGTCGTGCAGCACGAGCGGGATCTCGTACAGGCTCTCGGCGTCCACGGCGGAGACGATGCCCGCCTCGGGCACGTCGCACAGCTGCGAGATCTTCTCCTTCAGGCGCGTCGGGATCGGGCGGTCGGAACGGCACACGATCGCATCGGGCTGGATGCCCCGGCTGCGCAGCTCGGTGACCGAGTGCTGCGTCGGCTTGGTCTTCTGCTCGCCGGACGGGCCGATGAACGGCACCAGGGTGACGTGCACGTAGAAGACGTTCTCGCGCCCGACGTCCTTCCGGAACTGGCGCACCGCTTCGAGGAACGGGAGGATTTCGATGTCGCCGACGGTGCCGCCGATCTCGGTGATCACGACGTCGACCTCGTCATCCGCGAGCCGGACGATCCGCTCCTTGATCTCGTCGGTGATGTGCGGAATGACCTGCACCGTCTGGCCCAGGTACGCGCCGCGCCGCTCCTTGGCCAGCACCTCCTGGTAGATCGACCCCGTCGTGGCGTTGGACTTCTTGGTGAGCGGCACGTCGACGAAGCGCTCGTAATGACCGAGGTCGAGGTCGGTCTCGCCGCCGTCGTCGGTGACGAAGACCTCACCGTGCTGGAACGGGTTCATCGTTCCCGGGTCGACGTTGATGTACGGATCGAGTTTCTGCATCGTGACCCGCAGGCCACGGCTCTTCAGCAGCCGGCCCAACGACGACGCCGTCAACCCCTTGCCGAGGCTCGACGCCACTCCTCCGGTCACGAAGATGTGCTTCGCCACGGCTACCTCCGCCCTCGGCGACCCGAATCCCGGCGCGCGTCAATCAACACCACGACTCGAAGGGAACAACGGTGTTGCGGGACCGCAC
>JBKOZX010000110.1:0-2332 GCA_046726115.1 Actinomycetota bacterium
TGTGGCGACGCCGCTCCCCGGTTGCCGTGCTGCTGGTCGTGTTCGCCGCGACGCTCGCGTACTGGGTCAGCGACTACCCGAGGGGACCCGTGTTCTTTGCGCTGATCGTCGCCTTCATCACGACGGTCATGGCGGGTCTGCGGATCTTCGCGATCGTCGTCGTCGTCGCCGGCTGGCTCGCCTTCACATGGCTGCCCTACCTCGTCGGCAACGAGCCCGAGCCCGGCCTCGCCGGGACCGTCGGCCTCTTGGCATGGCTGCTCGTGTTGACCGCGTTCGGCGAGATTGCGCGCGTCAGCCGCGAGCGGGCCGCCGAGCGGGCACGATCACGAGAAGAAGAAGCCCTTCGCCGCGCGAGCGAGGAGCGGCTGCGCATCGCGCGCGAGCTGCACGACGTGCTCGCCCACAACATCTCGCTCATCAACGTCCAGGCCGGGGTCGCGCTGCACCTCATGGACGAGCATCCGGAACAGGCACGCACCGCGCTGACGGCGATCAGGCAGGCGAGCAAGGACGCGTTGGGCGAGCTCCGGTCGGTGCTGGAGGTACTGCGGCTCGGCGAGGCCCCGCCCCGCACCTCCGAGCGCGGCCTCGAGGATCTCGACGGCGTCGTCTCGCGTGCGGCGGCCGCGGGCCTGTCGGTGCGCGTCGAAGTCGAGGGTGCTCGTCGCGCCCTGCCCGCCGAAGTGGATCTGGCGGCGTTCCGCATCGTGCAAGAGGCGGTGACCAACGTCGCCCGCCACGCGGGCCCGGCGAGTGCCGCGGTGCGCGTCGCGTACGGCGAGCGTGATCTCACCGTGCAAGTCGACGACAACGGCGGCGGGGCTCCGAGCACGAACGCGGGAGGCGGCAGCGGGATCGCCGGCATGCGCGAGCGCACGGCGGCGCTCGGAGGGCGCCTCGACGTCGGGCCTCGACCGGGCGGCGGCTTCCGGGTCTGGGCGCAGCTCCCGGTGGACGGCGCCCGGTGATCTCGGTGGTGCTCGCCGACGATCAGGCGCTCGTCCGCGCCGGCTTTCGCGCCTTGCTCGACGCGCAGGACGACATCGACGTGGTCGGGGAGGCCGACGACGGCAAAGAAGCCGTGCGGTTGGCCAAGAGCCTCGTCCCTGACGTGGTGCTCATGGACATTCGCATGCCTGGTCTCGACGGCCTCGCCGCCACGCGCGCCATCGCGGACGAACCGCAACTGGCATCGGTGCGCATCGTCATCCTCACCACGTTCGAGCTCGACGAGTACGTGTTCGAGTCGCTGCGGGTGGGCGCGAGCGGGTTTCTCGTCAAGGACACCGAGCCGGTGGAGCTGATACGGGCCGTGCGCGCGGTCGCGAGCGGGGAGGCGCTGTTGTCGCCGAGCGTCACGAGACGCCTGATCGCCGAGTTCGCAACGCGGGCCAAGGAGCCGACTCGGGGCCCCGAGCTCGACGAGCTCACCGATCGCGAGCGCGAGGTGATGGCTCTCGTGGCCGAGGGTCTCTCGAACGAGGAGATCGCCGAGCGCCTCTTCGTGAGCCCGGCGACGGCGAAGACGCACGTGAGCCGGGCCATGATCAAGCTGAACGCACGCGACCGCGCCCAGCTCGTCGTGTTCGCCTACGAGTCCGGCCTGGTCCGCCCGGGGTGGGCGGGCTGACGCGCCTACCGCGGACGCGGTAGGGCCGCGCCGCGCCCTGCTCCGGAGGGCGTAGCCGCGAAACCTCCGCTCGGCCGACGACTCGCGGGGCCCCTGTCGCGACGATCGACACGACGTGAACGCCAGGAGGCCCCAGATGACCAGCACCCTCACTGCACCACCGCGAGCCGCCGTCGCGCGCGCCGAGCACGCCATCAAGGTCTACGGATCAGGTGAGACCGCCGTTCGGGCCGTCGACGACGTCACCGTCGAGTTCTCGGCGGGACGTTTCACCGCCATCATGGGTCCGTCCGGCTCGGGCAAGTCGACGCTGATGCACTGCGCGGCCGGACTCGACGATCTCACGTCGGGTGAGGTCTTCATCGGCGACGTCGCGCTCGGCGTCCTGTCGGACAGGGAGCTCACGCTCCTGCGTCGGGACCGCATCGGATTCGTGTTCCAGTCGTACAACCTGATCCCGACGCTCACCGCCCTCGAGAACATCGCGCTCCCGACCGCGCTCGCAGGCAAAAAGCCGAATCGGGCATGGCTCGACTCCGTGATCGACACCGTCGGTCTCCGCGACCGGCTGTCGCATCGGCCATCCGAGCTGTCGGGTGGCCAGCAGCAGCGCGTCGCGGTCGCGCGGGCGCTGGCGAGCCGCCCGGACGTCGTCTTCGCCGACGAGCCCACCGGGAACCTCGACTCGCGGTCCGGCAC
>JBKOZX010000111.1:0-3521 GCA_046726115.1 Actinomycetota bacterium
GGTTCGAAACCAGTAGCGCCCACCAGCGAAACCCCAGGTCAGACGGGTTGGGAGGCGAGCGACGCTCAATCCCACCTGCCTACCAGAGCTGTCGTTAGGTAACGGATCGAGGCGCTGCTTGTTGGGCGAAGTCATGGCCGACGGCCCTTTCAGCGTGTGCGAGCTCCACAACGGTGCGGTCGCCGCGTACAGGATCGAACCCCGCCCGCCGACCCGTTGGCGAGCCTCGAGGACGACCACCTCGTGGTGGACCTCCGCGAGATGGCGGGCGCATTCTGTGCGCTCGGCTGTGCGTTTCGTCCGTACGCGAACCGTCGTTCGGTTCCGTCCGCGGACAAGTCGAAGACGAGCAGGTTCATGACGTCTCCTGATCGAGGTGGCGCAGCTTGTCCGGGTTGGCTATCGAGCGCACCGATTGAATGTGGCCGTCGGCGATGTCGAGCACTACGACGGCGGTCAGCTTGCCGGCGGCGTCGGAGAGCAAGGCGCCGGGTTGGCCGTTGACCTGCACCTGGCTCATGAACCAGCCCCCGAACGACTCGGCGGCCCGCATCCCCGACAGCAGCACCCGGGCAACCTTGGCCCGACCATGGACGGGGCGGGTAATGGCCCGTACCCTGCCGCCACCGTCGCCGTGGAGCACGACGTCGTGGGCCAGCAGCTCCTCGAGAGTTTGCAGGTCGCCGTTGCTGACCGCGGCCAGGAAGCTGCGCGCCAGTTGCTCACGCCGCTCCTGTGACGCCTCGAAGCGGGGCCTGCGCTCGTCCACGTGCTTACGAGCCCGCGCCACGAGCTGGCGGGCGTTGTCCTCGCCCGTGCCGATGATGGCGGCGATCTCCGCGTAGGGTTAGTCGAAGACCTCGCGCAACAAGAACGCGGCCCGCTGCTCGGGCGTCAGGCTCTCGAGCAACACCAGGAACGTCAAGGACAACGAGTCCGCCACCCCGGCGTGGTCGGCCGGGTCACTACCACCGTCGTCGACCAGCGGCTCGGGCAGCCATTCGCCCACGTAGCTCTCGCGTCGGACCCGAGCCGATCGCAGGTGGTCGATGCACAGCCGGGTCACAACTGTGGACAGATAGGCGCGTGGCGACTCGATCCGCTCACCCTGCTGCAGCGTGAGGTGCAGACGCAGCAACGCCTCCTGCACGATGTCCTCGGCCTCGCTCACGCTGCCGAGCATCCGGTAGGCCACCGCGAACGCCCGGGGCCGAAGCTCTTCAAAGAGGCCCCCCCGACATGGTTTCAGCCGAGCCCTTTGGTGAAGCCCAACCGCCAGCTCGGATACCGCAGCTGCCAGCCGAGCTCGCGCTTGGCCTTGGCGTTCGAGGCGCCACGCACGTCGGTCATCGAGATCACTGCCGCCTCACCGGCCGCCAGCCGCCCCAGCCAGCGTGGGACACGCCTCGGTGGCTTGGCACCCAGCGCGCTCGCGAGCACCGGCAGCCACTCCCGCACAGGCGCGGGCTCGTCGTCGACGACGTTGTAGATACCCGGCTGGCCGCGCTCGACCGCGATGGCGGTCGCCGCCGCGGCGTCTTCGATGTGGACGTGCGACCACACGCCACCACCGCCCCCGACGATCGGGAACCGACGCTTGCGGATCGGCGCCGCCATCACCGCATCCGGAGCCAGGCTGATCCCGGTCCCCGGACCGTAAAAGCCGCCGTAGCGCAACGCGAGACCCTCGCCCCAGTCGATCGTCGTCACCGCCTTCTCCAGATAGAGGAGCCCCTCCACTACCGGCCGCAGCGGCGCCGGCGGGTCGGGATCGAGGGGATCGGCCTCGGTTTGCACCGGCCCGCCCGTGCGGGCGAATCGAAAGGCCCCAAAGCTCTGGGCCACGAAGCGCCGTGCCCCCACGACGCGGCCCGCCGCCAAGAGATGGTCCGTCGCCTCGCTACGCAGCCGGTTGGTCATCCTCGCCATGGAGGAGCGGTCGGGGTGCCGCGCGTCACGGATGCTCAGCTTCCCGGACAGCGCCGTGAGCTCGTGCACGATCACCTCCGGCTCGGCCTCGCCCACCACCCCAGCCACGGCATCAGGGTCGAGAGCGTCAGCGACAACCGGCCGCGCCCCCAACGCCCGCAGCCCATCCTGCTTCGACGCGGTCCTCGTCATGGCCACGACCTGGTGGCCAGCGGCGACCAGCTTGGGGACCAACTGTGCGCCCAGCGCACCCGAAGCCCCCGCAACGAAAACCTTCATGGCAACTCCTGACTCGTCTCGGGCACCTATAGAGACGACATAGCGCCTCCGCCTGTGACAGTCCCCCGGGGAAAGACGACGGCAGCCGACGATCGCGATCGTCGCGGTCAACCAACCACGCTCGCGCCGAGATCAGCGCCAGTGGAGCCGGAGGAGCCCGGGGCGTGACGACAAAAGGGGCGTACCGATTCGGCGTTCCGCATGGTGCGAGCGCGCACCGAACGACGGCGTATCGGCAGGACCGGGGCCGCACGGAACGGCACGTCGGGCGCCCTCGACCCGGCGTTCTCAGGACAGGAACGGCATCATCTACGGGGCGTGCGGGAGGATTGGCGGCGGCGTTGCCCGACCTCCGCCTGCACGGGCCAAGGTCGTCCTCGCCGCGCGCACCCGGGAGCCGCTCGAGGCGGTCGCCGCGACATCACGGTCGCCGGCGGGTCCGCCGAGGTGGCCGAGGTCGACGCCCTCGACGAACAGTCCGTCGATTGGCACGCCTTGGGCGTCGCCTCTCACGTTGACCGGCGGGTCTTCGGCTGCCACCCCGTAACGACGATGTCTCCGACCGTGCGACGTCATCGCGCTCGGGTGAGACTTGAGTCGCTATCCGCGGCGCCAGAACGTCGCCGGGCGGTGTCGATCGAATGGTCGGCCGCCTGCGGGTCGTCGCCGGACGCCACGATCAGTTTCCGGCCGGCTTCGGCGAAGGTGGCGATGGCTTGCTCGCTGGAGAGGAGCCCGGCGAGTTGGAGCGTCACGATCCCGTGGATCAGTGACCAGAACTCGGTGGCCACCGCTACGGCGTCGGCATCGGTGAAACGTGCAGCACGGATGCAGCGGTCCACCCCGGCTACGAGTCGGTTGAACGTCTCGATACCGACCCCAGCGTCGTCATCGTCGACCGGGCGGTCCATGAACATGGCGCGGTATAGGTTCGGGTTGCTGGTGGCGTTGGTGTAGTACGCCGCTCCGAGCAGCGCGAGATCTACCACGGGATCGGCGGTCTCGGCGACGTCGCTCAGGTGCGCGGCCAGTCGAGCGAAGCCCTCGCGGCGCACGGCCCGGCGGACCTCGTCCATGCTGCCGAAGTGGGTGTAGATCGCCATGGTCGAGGTCCCCACCTCGCGGGCTAGCCGGCGCAGCGACAGCGCGGCGAGGCCGTCCTCGGCAATCAGACGCGCTGCCGTTTCGATCAGGTCGACACGCATCGCGGAGCCTGAACCTCTGGACGTCACGGTTGACAGGATACCATAGCGTTGCTATAGATTTGCTATATCGCTGCTATGGCCCGCGCTGGGGTCCTGAGGAGGAGCCAT
>JBKOZX010000112.1:0-9223 GCA_046726115.1 Actinomycetota bacterium
CGAAGGAGCCGTCGCTTGTCGTCCTCATAGAAGTAGCGGAAGAACACGAGACCGATCGCCATCGGGAGAACGACGGCGGGGTGCGTTGCCTGCCCGATACCGGCCAGGACCGCGGCCTCGACGTACCGGCCCCGCCGCCAGCACCCGATGGCGGCCATCAGCAGCGCCGACCCCCAGATGAACGGCAGCTGGCCGATGATGGGCGCGATGACGAGCGCGGGGTTCACCAGGGCGGTCGCCGCCCACCAGCCGCGGCGGATCTCGGGGAACGCCCAGAACATGGCGACCACGAGCCCCAGGAACCCGAGCACGAGCCACAACGTGACGACCCAGTCGCCGAGCAGCGGATGCAGCAGGGACGCGCTGAACCAGGGCAGGAACCCGTACGGGAAGGCGAACGCCTTGCCGTGGCCGATGATGGGCATGTGGAGCGGGATGCCGTGGCCGCTCCAGAGCCGGTCGCTCACGAACCAGACGTGCCCGTAGTTGCTGATCGAGTCGTGCGAGACGAACACGCTGTGGCGCAGGATGAGCAGCAGGACGATCGCCCACAGGGTCACGACGACGGCCGCGACGAGCTTGCCGACCGGCGGCGTACCGTCGGCTGCGCCCGCGTGAGCCGGCGCCCCCGCCGTCCGCAGCCGGAGGCTCCGTGCGCCGAAAGGCCCTTGCAACTTTCCTCTCCTTCCGACGCCGCCTGCCCGTCCTGCCAGCGTGCCCAGAGTGAGGAACGATAGCCGTGACCGGCCCTGAATCCCCGTCTTCAGACCCGGCGTCCGCTCGGGGGTTACGCGGGCTCGGGACCGCCGCCCTCGCCCTCCTCGTGGTGCCGTGGGTCGCCGACGATCGATCCCCGCTCGGCCTCATCCTCACTGCCCTCGCCGTAGCCGCCGCGGTCGGCGCCGCCTGGTGGATCGCCCGCCGCGTCGAGCGGCCGGGGGTCGTGCGGGCCGGAGTCGGCGGCCTGCTCGTCGTGGTTGCCGGCTGGCTGTTGCCGCAGGCGGACATCGCCTTCACCACCGTGCTGCTCGGGGTGGGCGTCGGCGCGGGCGTCGGTCTCCTCGGCGGGTTCCCGGCCGTGCGGGGCCGCGCCGAGGCGACGGGCGCCGCCGCCGGGGTCGCTGCGCTGGTCGTCCTGGTCGCGATCGACGGGACCCACGGGACGACCTGGGCAGGTCTGCTCGACGGGCTGGCGATCGCGGCCGTCGGTGTGCTCACCCGCGGGGGGCGGCGGGACCGCAGCCCGAAGTCCGTGCGCATGGTCGCGACGGGTGCGGCGCTGCTGGTCGTCTTGGCCACGTTCTGGATCGGCGCCAACTCGCCCACGGTGACCTGGTTCGGATCGCAGGTCTCGCACGGCTCGCGCGACACGCGGCAGGTCGCGATCACGTTCGACGACGGCCCCAACGATCCGTACTCGCTCGACGTTGCGCGAATTCTCGATGCGCACGGCGCCAAGGGGACCTTCTTCGAGGTCGGGAAGGCGATCGACAAACGCCCGGACATCTCGCGGGCGCTCCGGAAGGACGGCCACCTCCTCGGCAACCACTCGTATCACCACGACGAATGGCGGTGGCTCGACCCGCGTTACCCGGAGCTCGAGCGGACCCAGCGCGCGTTCCGGCGCAACCTCGGCGTCTGCCCGACCTTCTACCGCGCCCCGCACGGCCAGCACACGCCGTTCCTCGCGCGCGTGGTCGGCGACCACGGCATGACGATGGCGGGGTGGGAGGTATCGGCGGGCGATTGGAACACGCACGACGCCGGGCTCGTGGCGCGGCGAGTGCTCGATGACGTGCAACCCGGCTCGATCATCGTCTTGCACGACGGGCTCGACGGAAACGTCACCGCCGACCGCTCAGTGCTCCTGCGGGCGCTGCCGAAGATCCTCGACGGGCTGGAGCGCATGCACCTGAAGCCGGTGCGGCTCGACGCCCTGCTCGGTGAACGCGGGTACGGCGACCACTGCTGAGGCGCCGCCGCGGCTGAGCTGCGCGACTACTTGCGGCGGCGGCCGCGCGTGGCCCGCCACGCCGCGACCGGGATCATCGCCAGGTCGATGGCGGCGTCGACGAGCCGGGTACGAGAGCGGAACACGGGCACCGGCACTTTCACGTCGTTGCGGACGCGGTACCCGAGCCGGCAGAGCACGACTGCGACCTCGACCGTCTCGCTGTACTTGTAACCGCGGTAGTAGTCGAGCGCGTCGGCGAGGGCGCCGGCGCGGAAGATCCGGTACCCCGACTCGACGTCCTTGAGGCGCCGACCGGCCCAGAGTGATGCCCAGGAGCTCATCACCCAGTTCCCGATGCGCTTGTAGGGCGGGTACGTCGAGAGGTCGCGCTGCACGATCAGCGCATCGAGGTTCTCCCCGACGGCGATGTCGCGCAGGTGGTCGAGTGCGCCGAGATCGTGCTGACCGTCGGCGTCGACGGTGTAGATGAGGTCGTCGGCGCAGATGTCACCCGTCCCGAGGGCCTGACGGAGGTCGGAGAACGCGAGGTGGTACGCCGCGGACATGCCGCGGTTTTCCTCGAAGGCGAGCATGCGCGCGTCGTCGTGCTCCGGGAGCCACTTCTCGACGACCTCGCGAGTGTGGTCGGTCGAGCCGTCGTCGACGACGAGCAGCTTGTCCACCAAGGGATAGAGGCGCTCGAGGACCGCCTTGACGGTCGGTTCCTCGTTGTACGCAGGAACGACGGCAATACGACGGGGCTCGATCGCAGGCCATCCCTCGTGATCGTTTACGTGCTCGTCCACCCTGCCTCCTACTACCCGCCCGGTGTCCGATGGACTCTAGGCGAGACGCGTCGGTTACACCGTGATCACTCTCGTCAGCAGTTGTCCGAGCCCCACGGGGCCTTGCCCTGCCACTGGTAGAGCGTCCAGGCCATCTCATCCTGGTCGTATTCGGACGCGTTCCGAGGGTCGATGCCGACGAGGTCTCCGCGGCCGGCGTGGTTGGCGGTCGCATTCCACGTGCTCTGCGAGAACTGGTAGGCGCCGTAGTACCCGGCCGGGTTGTACGCCTGGTAGTTGCCGCCGCTCTCCCGAGTCCGCGTGCACACGAGGAACGGGTCGTTGTGGTGGGGGCTCTCCCCGGCAGTCGGCGTGTAGTTCGACGACGGTGCCGGTGCGGCACCGTCGCCCTTTGGGGCCGGCACCGACGCGGGCGGGGCCGGGGCGGCGGCCGCGGCGGCCGCCTCTGCCGCTTGCTGGTCAGCCACGCGGCGCCGCTCGCTCTGAGCCGATACGAGGTCTGCGTTCAGCTTGTCCTCTTCGCCCTTGAGCTGGTTCACGACGTCGGCTTGTTGCTGCCGGGCCGCGTCGAGATCGTCCTTCTGGGTTCCGAGATCGTCGCGGGCGTGGCGCAGCTGGTTCGCGGCGTCGTCGTCACGCGCGTTGAGGAGGTCGAGCAGGACGGTCCGGCGGGCGCTGTCCATCGCCGATGCGTCGTTGCCGAACTGGGCCGCTACGGGCGTGCCCGAGCGCTTGTACGCCTCGACCGCCCGCGCGCGAGCGGTGTCGCGGAGCTCGGCGACGCGCTGCTCGAGTTGGGCGATGTTCTGCTGCAGGTCGGCGACCTGTCCGTCGAGCTCCTGCGACTTGTCCAGTGCCGCGAAGTAGGCGTTGGCTGCGGTATCGGCACGCGCTTGCGCCGCCGCGACCGCCTGGTCGGTACCCGACCCCGGGTCGGCTGTCTGCGCCACCGCATGCAGGGGGACGGCCACTGCCAGCGCCGCCGTCAGCGCAGCGACGAGGAGAGCGAAGCGGCTGCCGGCGCGCGCGCCGCGGGGGTACAGGTGGCGCTTGTACGACAGAGCCTCGCTCCTTCCTGGAGGTCCCAGGAGCGAGGATCGCCGGCCCGCGCGACGACCACTGTGATTGCTCCCGAGTGCCGAGAACGGTAGTTCCGGGCAGGGGACGCGTGCACGTCCGGCGCCGTCACCCGCTCAGGCACCCGGCTCGGGCTCGAGATCCACCCGGATCGTCAGCAGATCAGTGCCGGCCGATCTTCACCCGGACGTGGGGGTCGGCCTCGAGGTTGCGGACGAGAACAGCGCACGGACCGGCGGGTTCACTGCGAACTTCTGCATCGCGCGCACGACGCGGCTCTTCGTCGAGCTCACCACCTACATCGAAACCCGCGGCGGGTATCCGTGCAAGGCGCAGAACAGCGCCAATCTAGGGTGCGACCATGCCGCGCGGCCCCGGGGAAGGCCACGACCCGAACGCCGAAGAGGCGACGGAAGCGATCATCGAAGGCGATCTCGGGTTCCGCCGTGGGACCGCGCAGGCCGCGTTGCGAAACCGCGACTTCCGCATCTTCTGGGGAGGGACGTTCGCGTCGAACATCGGCACGTGGATGCAGAACGTGCTCCTCGGCGCGTTCGGCTACGAGCTCACCGGATCGTCCGTCTTCGTGGGCATCCTGTTCTTCGCCCAGCTCGGCCCGCTGCTGTTCATGTCGACCGTCGGCGGTGTACTCGCCGACGTCGTCGACCGTCGCAAGCTCCTCATCATCACGCAGCTCGAGCAGCTCGTCCTGTCGATCGTGCTCGCGGTGTTGGCGGCCTCGGGCAACCCGTCCCGGGTCGGGATCGTGTTGTGCGTCTTCGCGATCGGGATCGGCAACTCACTGAGTGCTCCGGCGATCGCGGCGATTCTCCCGACGCTCGTTCCCAGAGCCGACCTTCCCGGCGCGGTGTCGCTGCAATCGGTGCAGATGAATCTGTCGCGCGTCATCGGGCCGGCGATCGGCGCCGTCATCTACTCCCGGACCGGCGCCGCGCCTGTCTTCGCCATCAACGCCGGCACCTACCTCTTCGCTGTGGCCGGCGTGGTGCTGGCCCGCTACCGCCAGTACGCGCCCGGTGAGGTGGAGGAGACCGGTCTCGCGCGCCTGCTCTCGGGGTTCCGCATCGCGGCGCGCGACCCGCTCATCCGCCGCATCCTCACCACCCTGGTGCTGTTCTCGTTCTTCTCGCTCACGTTCGTCGGCCTCATGCCCGCGATCGCCGCCGACAACTTCGGGATCCGCCCCCGCAGCATCGAGTACGGCCTGCTGTACGCCGCGTTCGGACTCGGCGCCGCGACCGGCGCGATCAGCGTCGGGACCCTGTTGGCGGGACGGTCGAAGGCGCCGATCCCTCGTTTCGGCCTCGTCGTGTTCGCCGGGCTTCTCTGCGTGTTCGCGCTGTTGCGCGCGGACGGGCCCGCGTATCCGCTCGGGTTCGTCCTGGGGTTCTTCTACTTCCTCGTGATCACGTCGCTCGCGACGGTGCTCCAGGAGAACGTCGACGACGGGATCCGAGGACGCATCATGGCGTTGTGGATCATGGGGTTCGGGGGCATCGTGCCCGTCGGGGTGCTGGTGGGTGGTGTCGTTGCCAGCTACACGAGTGTCACGCTGGTGCTGTTGATCGGCGCGGCGGCAGCCCTCCTGCTGGCGCCGTACGCCAAGTTGGATCCCCGCCTCACGGGGTCAGGGCGGAGCTGAGGGGGAGCGATGTTCGAGTGGAGTGACGAGCACGCGATGGTGCGTGACGCGGTGCGTCAGTTCGTCGACAACGAGATCCGGCCGCATCGCGACGAGCTCGAGTTCGGTGACGTCGCGCCCTACGACGTGCTCCGCAAGTTGTTCCGGACGTTCGGGCTGGACGCGCTCGCCCGCGAGCAGTTCAAGAAGCGCATCGAACGCGAGCGCACCGCCGCGGAGGCGGCCCAGAGTGATGCCGACGAGGGGAGTGACGCCGGCGGGACGGACGACGAGGCGCGCTCGTCGGGTGGCGGTGGCGGCGCCATGTTCATGATCCCGATCATCGAGCTCTGCCGGTGCTCGCCTGGCATGGTCACGGCGATGGGTGTCAGCGTCGGGCTGACGGCGGCTGCGGTGATGAGCAAGGGGACGATCGAGCAGAAGGAGCGGTGGGCGCTCGACCTGCTGACCCTCGACAAGATCGGCGCGTGGGCGATCACCGAGCCGAACTCAGGCTCCGACGCGTTCGGCGGGATGCAGTCGACCGCCCGGCGCGACGGCGAGGAGTACATCCTGAACGGCTCGAAGACCTTCATCACGAACGGGCCGTATGCCGACACCACGGTGTTCATCTGCAAGCTCGACGAGGGCAACCCGCCCGCGGACCGCAAGGTCCTGCACTTCGTCCTCGACAAGGGCCTGCCCGGGTTCGAGCAGAGCAAGCCGCTGCGCAAGATGGGTCTCCACTCGTCACCGACGGGGCAGCTGTTCCTCACCGACGTACGAGTGGGCCGCGACCGGCTCCTCGGCGAGACCGAGGACGTGTCCGCGGGCGGCGGTCGGGACGCGGCCAAGGCGACGTTCACGATGGAGCGCACCGGCGTTGCCGCCATGGCCCTGGGAATCGTCGAGCGCTGCCTCGAGCTGTGCCTCGACTACGCCAAGGAGCGGGTGCAGTTCGGGAAGCCCATCGGCGAGTACCAGCTGATCCAGCTCAAGTTGGCGCGGATGGAGATCGCGCGCCTCAATCTCCAGAACCTCGTGTTCCGCCAGATCGAGATGCAGTCTGCCGGGCGGCAGATGACGCTCGCCGAAGCCTCGGCGTGCAAGCTCTACGGCGCGCAGGCGGCGATCGACGTCGCGCTCGAGGCGGTGCAGCTGTTCGGCGGCAACGGCTACATGTCCGAGTACGAGGTGGAGCAGCTGGCGCGCGACGCCAAGGTGCTCCAGATCTACGCCGGCACGGACGAGATCCAAGTCGGCCAGATCGCCCGCAGCCTGCTCGCCGAAGGGTGACGGTGCCGATCGAGCCGCCGCCGACGCCCTGGTTGCTCCCGCCTGCGGAGTCGGCGGACGACACAGAGATCGCCGGGGTCGGCGCCGACCTGGAGCCGGGCACGCTCCTCGCCGCCTACCGCGGCGGTCTGTTCCCGATGCGCGTCGGTCGCGGCGGCCCCGTCGCGTGGTGGTCTCCGGACCCGCGCGGGATCGTGCCGCTCGACGCCTTCCGCGAGAGCAGGTCGCTGCACCGTTCGCGCCGGCGATTCGAAGTCACGGTGGACACCGCGTTCGAGGACGTCATGCGCGCGTGCGCGGACCCGACCCGTCCGCACGGCTGGATCGACGACGACTTCGTCGCCGCGTACACGACGCTGCACCGGCTGGGATGGACGCACAGCGTCGAGGCGTGGACCGCCGACGGAGCGCTCGCAGGGGGCGTCTACGGCGTCGCCATCGGGGGGCTTTTCGCGGCGGAGTCGATGTTCCACCGCGTGACCGACGCGGGGAAGTCCGCGCTGGGCGCGCTGGTGGACCTGCTGCGCGCCGGCGGGGCCACATTGCTCGACGTGCAGTGGACGACCCCACACCTTGCGTCGCTCGGCGCTGTCGACGTGCCGCGTGAGAAGTACCTCGAGCTGCTCGCTGACGCGCGCGATCGATCGGGGCCGTCGTGGTAGCGGTGACCGGCGTCGTCGAGCGGTATCTCGACGCCATCATCGGTCACGACTGGGACGCGCTCGCCGCGTGCCTCGCCGACGACGGCTTCGTGCGAGTCGGGCCGTGGGGCGACGAGTACCCCGACAAGGGCGAGTACGTCGCGTTCATCTCGGACTTGATGCCGAAGCTGCCCGGCTACGAGATGCGCGTCGACCGCGTCGCGTACTCGGCTGACGGGCGCGTCGCGGTGGTCGAGCTCAGTGAGACGGTGGATCTGGACGGCCGCCCGCACCGCACGCCCGAGGCGCTCGTGTTCGACCTCGACGACGACGGCGCCAACGGCCGGATCCGGCGCATCCAGGTGTTCCTGCAGACCCTCGACGTCGAGCCCAGGAACCTGCCCTAGCCGTCGGGCGTCAACCGGTGGCGGCGCGGTCCTTGGCCACCTCGTCGAAGGCCTCGTACTCCTCGCCCGTGTCGGCCGCGTCCTCGAACTGGATCACGCCGATCTCTGTGAAGCGGTCGCGCAGCCAGCCGTCGCCGGCGTCGAGGAGGCCGAGCTTCTTGCAGTTCGGCACGATCTTCGAGAACAGCGCGGCCTGGAACGGGTTGTTGCCCATGCGGCGCAACCCGAGCAGGAACTCCGTGACGGTGCGGCGGTCGACACCCATCGTCTCCCACACCCGGTGCATCATCAGCCGGTCGCGCATGCGCAAGGCGGCTTCGAACGCGAACTCCTGCCGCTCGCGTAGCTCGGACGCGCCCAGACCCGCGTAGTACTCCTGCAGCGACAGGACCCCGAACGCGACGTGGCGCGCCTCGTCGGCCATCACGTAGCGCAGGAGCCTCTTGAGCAGCGGCTCCTCGGTGACGTGGTGCATGAAGCCGAACGCGGCCAGCGCGAGGCCTTCGACCATGATCTGCATGCCCATGTAGGTCATGTCCCAGCGCGGATCGCCGATGATCTCGTCGATCAGCAGCTGCAGTGCGGGGTTGACGGAGTAGTGCCCGTCGAGCTTGGTGTCGAGGTAGCGGGAGAACACCTCGACGTGACGAGCTTCGTCCATAACCTGCGTCGCCGCGTAGTACTTCGCGTCGACCCACGGTGTTGTCGCCACGATCTTGGCGGTGCAGATCAGCGCGCCCTGCTCGCCGTGCAGGAACTGGCTCATCCGCCAGTTCAGCGCTTCGACCTGGAACTGCGTCCACTCCTTCGGTCCCCAGCGCGCGACGGGCGAGTCGGGTAGGTCGGCCATCCGCTGCTGGAACATCGCGGCCGCCGGTGCCATCTCCAGCGCGACGCGCTCGGGATCGACGGGGATCGACCAGTCGAGGTCGGTCGAGCCGTTCCACTGCGACGTCTTGGCCTTCTCGTAGAGCTTGGCGAGGCCGGGGCGGGTGCGCTCGTAGTCCCAGGTGAAGATGGCGTCGCCTCGGGCGGGCGTGGGGTGCGCGAGCCGGCCGAAGTCGATGCTGTCGTCGCCGAGGATCGCCTCGACGCTGTCGACGTCGTCGCGACCGAGGAACGGCGGATCGTGATCGACCATGGTCACCTCCGATCAGTGCTCCGGGGTACACGCCCTGACGCCGAGGGTACCCTTCGGGTCGTGGAACGACTGCTCGTCTACCACAACCCGAGCTGCAGCAAGTCCCGTGGGGCGCTCGACATTCTCGCGGAGCAGGGCGTGGACCACGACGTCGTCGAGTACCTCCGCGCACCACCGGCGCGGACAGACCTCGAACGCATCGTCGACGCCGTCGGCGGTCCGCCGGCGGAGCTCGTGCGGCAGGACGGGCGGTTCGAGG
>JBKOZX010000113.1:0-4436 GCA_046726115.1 Actinomycetota bacterium
ATCCGGGACAGGTCGAGGGCGAGCTGGAGCAGATCCGGGCCTTTGGGCAGGGGCGGCAGGGCCCACGAGAAGGTGAGCGGGAAATGGAACTCGTCGGGCGGGTCCTCGTCGTCGGGCAGGCCCATGACGACGTCCTCGAATGCCAGCAGCACGCGGGGGTCGACCTCGAGGGCGAGGTGGAGGTCGAGCGGGCCGCCGCAGCCCTCCTCGGGGTGGAGGTCGACCTCCCACGCCTGGCGCAGCGAGTACGTCTCGACGAAGTGGCGCTCGTCGTGGACGTGGAAGCCGTGCTCCACGGCGTGGTCCTTGAGATCGGCGACGAAGCCGGCGACGTCGATGACGGCCATGGCTACCGGCCTTCGGTCTCCTGCACGACGCGAACCCCCTGTGCGAGCGTCTGGAACGCACGTGCTCGGTGCGAGAGGGCGTGCTTCTCCTCGTCAGTCATCTCCGCGAACGTACGCCCGTCTCCTTCGAGCGGCACGAACACCGGGTCGTAGCCGAATCCTCCGTCGCCGCGCGCCGAGGTCGTGATGACGCCCTCCACCTCACCCAGGGCGGCCACCTCGAGACCGTCGGGCCACCGCGCGACCGCCACCGTGGCGAACCGGGCGCCGCGTTGCTCGAGCGGCAGACCGTCGAGCGCGGCGAGCAGCTTGGCGACGTTGTCGGCGTAGGTCGCGTCCTCCCCTGCGTAGCGCGCGGTCTGCACGCCAGGCGCGCCGTCGAGGGCGTCGACATGCAGGCCCGTATCATCGGCGACCGCGGGCAGGTCCGTCGCCGCGCTCAGCGCGACGGCCTTCATGCGGGCGTTGTCCTCGAGCGTCTCGCCGACCTCGTCGACGTCGGGGACCTCGGGCGGGCGGGGCAGGAGCTCGAGCGACGGGGCCACCACGCTGAGCACGTCGACGATCTCGCGGGCCTTGTCGGGGTTGGCAGTCGCGAGGACGAACGCGGTCACGACGGGCGGGGCGCCGGTGGGTCGGCGAGCGTCGCCTTCTGGAGCTCGAAGATCTCCGTGATGCCCTTCTCCGCGAGCGCGAGCATGTCGTCGAGCTCGGAGCGCGAGAACGGTGTCCCCTCGGCGGTGCCCTGCACCTCGATGAAGCGTCCCGCGCCCGTCATGACGACGTTCATGTCGACTTCGGCGCGCACGTCCTCCGAGTAGTCGAGGTCGAGGTGCGGGAGGGCATCGACGACGCCGACCGAGATCGCGGCGCACGTATCGGTGATGGGATGCGCCGGGAGTGTCCCCGACGCCACCATGCGCGAGAACGCGTCGTGCAGCGCGACATACCCACCACAGATCGCGGCGGTGCGGGTGCCGCCGTCGGCTTGGAGGACGTCGCAGTCGACGGTGATCTGCAGCTCGCCACAGGCTTCGAGGTCGGTAACGGCTCGCAGCGACCGGCCGATGAGCCGCTGGATCTCCTGGGTTCGACCCGACTGTCGTCCTCGGGCGGCTTCGCGATTCGAGCGCTCCACCGTCGAGCCCGGGAGCATCGAGTACTCGGCCGTGACCCAGCCCTTCCCCGTGCCGCGCAGCCACGGCGGCACCCGCTCCTCGAGCGACGCGGTGCACAGCACGCGCGTGCGACCGAAGTCGACCAGCACCGCCCCGGTCGCGAACTCGGTGAAGTCACGAACGAACAGCACCGGCCGAAGCTCGTCGGGCTCGCGCCCGTCCCTTCGAATCCCCATCCCCCGGTTGCTCCTCTCCTAGACGCGCGTGACGAGATGCGGCGTCGCCAGCATGACGGGCTCACCGAACTCTTCGGTTGCCTCTTTGACCGACGCGACCCGGTCGAGCATCGGCCAGAGGTGGGTCAGGATCAAACGGGACGCCTTGGCATCCCGGGCGGCGCGCCCGGCCTCGTGCGCGGTCAGGTGCCACGGCACGCCCTTGTGGCCCTCCTGGTACGTCGCTTCGGACAGCACGAGATCGGCGCCGGGGGCGAACGCGTCGACGGTCCAGCCGGGTCCGGTGTCGGCCGTGTAGACGAGGCGCTTCCCGTCGGCTCGCAGCTCGACCGCGTACGTGGGCGGCGGGTGATCGGTGCGCGAGAACTGCAAAGCCATATCGGCCAGCTCGACACCGTCGCCGTCGCCCACCACCTTCCAGTCGAACGTGTCGCCCCAGTCGTCGACGAGGTTGCCGAGTCGCTCCTCGAGGCCTTCGGGGGCGAAGACCGGGAGCCCGGCGCGCTGGAGCCCATACCGCATGAGCACGTGGAGACCGTAGATGTCGGCGCAGTGGTCGGGGTGCTGGTGGGTGAGGACGACCGCGGTGAGGTCCTCGATGGCGGCGTGCTGCATGAGGTGCGGGAGGGTCCCGTTGCCGCAATCGACCCACACCGCGGCCCCGCCGCCTCGCACGAGGTAGCCGCTGCACGCGCCGACCGGGGGCGCGCCGTACGAGCCCGAGCACCCGAGCACCGTCAGCTCCACTCCCACGCCTCCACGGTCTCGACCTCCGGGCCCAGGAACCGCGCGCCGAGGATGCGGAACGTCGCCAGGTCGCCGCTCGTCACGAAGACACGACGAGGCGGCTCGTTCCCTGGCTGGCGTGCGTGACCGGCGCCGCCGAGCAAGGTGCGCGTCTCGAACGCGGTCTCGTCCGCGCTCGAGACCAGCACGACCTCTCGCCCCATGACGTCACCGATCGTGCGGGCCAGCAGCGGGTAATGGGTGCACCCGAGGACGAGCGTGTCGACGTCGGCGTCCCGCACCGGCGCGAGCAGCCGCTCGGCCAGCACGTGCACCTCTTGGGAGTCGACGTCGCCAGCCTCCACGAACTCCGCGAAACCGGGGCACGCGGCACAGGTCAGCTCGATCCCGGCGCCGTTGGCCTCGGCGGCGCGCTGGTACGCACCGGACGCGATCGTGCCCACCGTCCCGACCACGCCGACGCGACCCGACTCGGTGGCGCGGATCGCAGCACGTAGACCGGGTTCGATGACGCCGATGACGGGGATGTCGTATCGGTCGCGCAGGGCGGTGAGAGCAACCGACGACGCGCGGTTGCACGCGACCACGAGCGTCTTCGTGTCGTGCTCGGCGAGCAGGTCAGCCATCTCGAACACGTACTTGACGACGTCGCGATCGGGCTTCGGCCCGTACGGGAACCGCCCGGTGTCACCGAAATAGACCACGGGCTCGTCAGGCAGCAGATCGATGAGCGCGCGCAACACGGTGAGCCCGCCGAGCCCGGAGTCGATCACGCCGATCGGCCGCTCGCTCATTGCCGTTCCAGGCCCGCCGCCCGCCGGAGCCGGTCCGCCACCGCCGCGCCGACCCCGGCGTCGGAGGGCGGCACCGCGAGCAGGACATCGACGCCCCGCCGGTCCACCTCGCGAAGCCGCGCGTACAAGACACGCGCGTAGTCATCGACGTCCGCAGGGGGGTCCAGCACGATCGCCTCGGCGGGCAGATCCGGGTGCGGCCCTTCGGCCAGCACGGCGACGAGCTGCCCGGCAGCGACGAGCGCGGCGGCGCGGTCCGGGAGCTCGTCCCGGTCGACGAGCAGCACCGTGGCTTCCGGCGCGTAGTGGGACTTCAGCGTCCCGGGCGCGCGCACGGGGCGGTCGCGACCAACGGCGACCGGCTGCCCGGACACGGCTTCGATGCGCTCGCGGGTCATGCCCCCCGGGCGCAGGATCACGAGCTCGCCGCCGGTGCAGTCGAGGATCGTCGATTCGACGCCGACCGAACACGGGCCGTCGTCCAGTATCACGTCGACATCGGCGCCGAGTTCGGCGCGCACGTCGGCGGCGGTGGTCGGGCTGACGCGGCCGAACCGGTTGGCCGACGGGGCTGCGATCCCGCCCCCGAACGCGCGCAACAGCGCGAGCGCGATCGGCTGGTCGGGCATGCGCACGCCCACCGTCTCGCCGCCGCCGGTGACGCCGTCCGGGACGCTCGCGGCGCGCGGGACGACCAGGGTGAGCGGACCGGGCCAGAGCGTGTCGGCGAGCAGGCGCGCCGCGCTGGGCACGTCGGCCGCCCACTCGGCGAGCTGTGCCGGCTCACCGACGTGCACGATCACGGGGTGCTCGGCAGGGCGGCCCTTGACCGCGTACAACCGGGCGAGCGCGTCCGGGTCGGCGGCGTCGGCACCGAGCCCGTACACGGTCTCGGTGGGGAACGCCACCAGCCCGCCGTGTCGGAGCGCCGTGACGGCACGCGTGATGTCGACGTCAGTCGCCACTGGTCCACCATCTTCCCTCACCCGCGCCGTGATCGGGGCGAGGCGTGACAACGGGCACGATCGGCGGCAAGCCGGCTACCAGTAGTTGATCCGGTTGGCCCGCTCCGTGACGACGTCGATGTCGTCGGTCCAGGCGCCCGACGACAGGTACTTCCATCCCCCGTCGGGGATCAGGGTGACGATCGTCCCCGCGTCCATGGTCGCCGCCATCTTGGCCGCGCCGGCCACG
>JBKOZX010000114.1:0-4036 GCA_046726115.1 Actinomycetota bacterium
TCTCGACGAGCACGGCGCTCCAGGCCACGGCGCGCGATGCGCTCGGTGACCAACGGGGCTCTGTCGTCGTGATGAACCCGAAGACGGGCTCGATCCTCGCCATGTTCTCGAACCCGAGCTACGACCCGCAGCCGTTCGCCAGCCACAACACCAAGGTCGCACAGGACTACCAGAAGCTCCTCAGCGCCAACCCCGACAAGCCCGACCTGGCGCGCGCGTACCGCGAGCGCTACGCACCCGGCTCGACGTTCAAGGTCATCACGGCCTCGGTGGCGCTTGGCACGGGGCAGTTCACGCCCGACTCGAACTTTCCGCAGCTGACGGAGCTCAAGCTGCCGCAGACCACCAACACGCTGAAGAACTTCGGCGGCGAGCGCTGCGGCGGCACCCTTGCCCTCAGCTTCGAGGAGTCGTGCAACACGACGTTCGGGCAGATCGGGCTCGACCTCGGCAACGCGTTCGTGCCGGGGATGGAGAAGTTCGGGATCGGCTCGGCGCCGCCGCTCGACGTCGCGCCCGGCGCGGCCAGTAGCGTGGGTCCGCCGGCCGGGTCGTTCCAGCAGAACCAGCCGCTGTTCGCGTTCGCCGGCATCGGGCAGGGGGACGTCGCCGTCACGCCGCTCCAGATGGCCCTGGCCGCGTCGGCGGTGGCGAACAACGGCGTGATCATGCAGCCACACGTCGCCGACCGGATCACCGACGCCGACGACAACACGGTGAAGACCATCGACCCCAAGCCGTGGCAGACCGCGATGTCGCCGCAGACGGCGGCGACCATGACGTCGCTCATGGTCTCCGTGGTCCAGGGCGGCACCGGGCAAGCGGCGCAGATCCCGGGCGTCACCGTGGCGGGCAAGACCGGCACCGCGCAGGTGCAAGGCGCCCTGGCGCCGCACGCCTGGTTCGTCGGCTTCGCGCCGGCCGAGGATCCGCAGGTCGTCGTGGCCGTCATCGTCGAGCACGGCGGCAACGCCGGTAGCGAGGCGACGGGCGGGAAGGTCGCGGCACCGATCGCGGCGCGGATGATCCGAATGGTGCTGGGGAAGTGACCTCCCTGAGCGCAAAGGGGCCCACAAGTAGGGTTTGGTGCCGATGACGCAGCTGGCTGACGTCTTCTCGAATCGATATGAGATCCAGCGCGGCATCGCCCGGGGTGGGATGGCCGAGGTCTACCTCGCCCGCGACAACCTGCTCGACCGTCCCGTCGCGGTGAAGGTGCTGTTCGCCGAGTACGCGCGCGACCCGAGTTTCGTGGAGCGTTTCCGCCGTGAGGCGCAGAGCGCCGCGAACCTCAACCACCCGAACATCGTCGCGATCTACGACTGGGGCCAGGAGCGGGGGACGTACTTCATCGTCATGGAGTACGTGCATGGTCGATCGATTCGCGACGTCCTGCAGGTGAACGGCGCATTCCCGGCGCGTCAGACCGCGGAGATCGGCGCCGAGATCGCCGGCGCGCTCGACTTCGCCCACCGCAGCGGCCTCGTCCACCGCGACGTCAAGCCGGGGAACGTCCTGCTCACGGCGGAGGGCGAGGTGAAGGTCACCGACTTCGGCATCGCCCGCGCCGACGCCGGGGACGCCCTCACGCAGACCGGCGCAGTGATGGGCACGGCCACGTACTTCTCACCCGAGCAGGCCCAGGGCCTCGCTGTCGACGGGCGCTCCGACGTGTACTCGCTCGGCGTCGTGCTCTACGAGATGGTGACGGGTGAGCCGCCGTTCACCGGCGAGAGCCCCGTCGCCGTCGCGTACAAGCACGTGCGCGAGAACCCGGACCCGCCGTCGGCGAAGTCGCCCGGCATGCCGCCCGATCTCGAGCAGATCATCCTCACCGCGATGGCCAAGGACGTCGACTCGCGCTACCAGACCGCGGACGAGCTGCGCACTGACCTGCTGCGCTTCGCGCACGGGCAGCCGCCGCTCGGCGGGCCGGTCACGGGGATCGTCGCCGACGCAACGGAGACCGCTGTGGCCGCGGCGCCGACGCAGGCCGCGCCGGTGGCGGCGACCCAGGCCGCGGATCTGGCCGCGGGCGAGCGCCGCCGCAAGCGACTCGGCGCGATCGTGGCCGGGATCCTCGGCGTCGCCTTGATCATCGGCGTCATCATCGCCCTACTCGCGAGTAGCGGCGGCGGGGGGGGCGGTGGACCGAAGGTCGAGGTGCCCAACGTCGTCAACACGTCGTTCAACGACGCCGCTGCCCTACTCAAAGCGAAGGGGTTCAAGGTCGACCGCAGGGACCAGGAGACCAAGGACGCGCCGGACCTCGTGCTCTCGCAGAACCCGACCGGGGGCGAGAAGCTCAAGAAGAACGGCACGGTGACGTTGAGCGTCAGCAGCGCGCAGTTCACGATGCCCGACGTCACCGGCAAGCCGCGCGCCGATGCGGTGAACCAGCTGATCGGCGCCGGCCTCCAGGACCCGAACACCAGCGTGAAGGACAACCCGGTCGACAGCGACCAGCCACCGGGCACGGTGTTGGGGAGCGATCCCCCCGCGGGCACGAAGGTCAACAAGGCAGGAGCGGCGATCACCCTGAGCGTCGCCAAGGAACCCGACATCCAGATTCCCAACGTCGTGAACCAGCCCGCGCAGACCGCGCAGCAGCTCCTGCAGCAGGCGGGGTTCCAGGTGACGGTGCAGAGCGAACCGAGCGACTCCGTGCAGAGCGGGCGCGTGACTCGCACGGACCCGGGCGCCGGCGCCCGGGTGAAGAAGGGCTCGGCGATCACGCTGTTCGTGTCGACCGGCCCGCAGAGCGTCTCGGTGCCCGACGTCGTCGGTCAGACGCAGACGCAGGCGACCCAGACGCTCCAGCAGGCGGGGTTCCAGGTGGCGGTCGCGCAGCAGGGAACCAACAACCCGGCCGACAACAACCGGGTCCTCGCGCAGAACCCACCGCCGGGCACGCAGCTGGCGAAGGGCTCGGGCGTCACGCTCACGGTCGGGAAATTTCCGCCCTAGCCGTGGCTGAGATCACGGCGTGGTACGCACGGCACGGGCGTCACGCGCTGCCGTGGCGTCAGACGCGCGACCGCTGGGCGGTGCTGGTCTCCGAGGTCATGCTCCACCAGACCCAGGTGCCCCGGGTCGAGGCGGCGTGGCCGGCGTTCATCGGCCGGTTCCCGACCCCGGACGCGATGGCGGCCGCGGGCCCGGGCGCGGTGATCGCAGCCTGGGGGACTCTCGGGTACCCGCGGCGGGCGCGGCGGCTGTGGGAGGCGGCGGCCGAGATCGCCGCGCGCGGCTGGCCCGACGATCTGGCCCGGCTCGCCGGAGTCGGTCGATACACGGCCCGCGCCGTGGCGGCGCAGGTGGACGACGCCGACCTGCCCGCGGTCGAGGTGAACGGACGGCGCGTCGCCGAGCGCGTCGCCGGACGGACACTCTCAGACCGCGACGCCGAGGCGGTCATGGTCGAGGTGGGCGCGCCGCTGCACGGGCGCGACCGTCTGCTCGCATTGATGGACGTCGGGGCGGTCGTGTGCCGTCCGCACGAGCCGCGTTGTGGCGAGTGCCCGCTGCGCCGGCGGTGCGCGACCCGCGGGACGAGGGACGGTGAGCGGCGCTCTCGCCAGCCGCGGTTCGAGGGCTCGTTCCGGCAGCGGCGGGGACGGGTGATGGCTCGCCTGCGTGCGGGCGATCCGGTCCCCCGCCGGTCGCTCGACGCCGAGGCGCTCGCGTCCCTCGTCGCCGACGGGCTCGCAGCCGTGGAGGGCGCAACGGCCCGTCTGCCCTAGGCGATTACACCATTACAATCCGCCGCATGCCCGTCCCGCTGCCCGGACCGGACACGGTCCTGCTGACGCCGCCGACCGCCGAAGAGGCGGCGAACGCCGCCCGCGGCGTGGCGTCGGCGGTGGCGCCGTCGGGTGAGCTCACCGACTTCCAGCGCATCCTGATCGAGTCGGTGTGGAAGGCAATGACCGGGCACACCGTCGACCTCCGGTCCTACGAGCAGATGTCGGCCGAGGAGTTCGCCCATCTGATGGCGCGGCGGAACCTCGCGTTCAGGAACCGGATGGTGCAGGCC
>JBKOZX010000115.1:0-2674 GCA_046726115.1 Actinomycetota bacterium
GTCGAGGACGGCGACAGCGAGGTCGATGAGTCGATGGTCACGGGCGAAAGCCTGCCCGTCCACAAGGAAGCGGGCGCGACCGTCATCGGGGCGACCATCAACAAGAACGGCACGCTGCGCGTCCGGGCGACGAAGGTGGGCGCCGACACCGCGCTGGCGCAGATCGTCAAGCTCGTACAGGAGGCGCAGAACTCGAAGGCGCCGGGGCAGAAGCTGGCGGACCGCGCCGCGTTCTGGCTCGTGCTGGTGGCGCTGATTGGTGGTGCGCTCACATTCCTGGTCTGGTTCTTGTTCAGCGACCGGCCGACCGAGGACGCCGTCCTCTTCGCGATCACGGTGGTCGTGATCACGTGTCCCGACGCGCTGGGCCTCGCCACGCCGACGGCGATCATGGTCGGCACCGGGCTCGGCGCGAAGCGCGGCATCCTGTTCAAGAACGCGCTCGCCCTCGAGGCCGCGGCCCGCATCGACGTCGTCGTCATGGACAAGACGGGAACCCTCACGAAGGGTGAGCCCGAGGTGACCGACGTCGTCGTCGACGGCATCGACGAACGGGAGCTCCTCGGGCTGGCCGCCGCGGTGGAGCGCGAGTCCGAGCATCCGATTGCCGACGCCATCGTCCACCGTGCGGATGCCAGCGGTGCGCCGCACGCGCCGGTCGGGTCGTTCGAGAGCGTGCCGGGGCACGGCGCCCTGGCGACCGTCGACGGCAGGCGCGTCGCAATCGGCAACGTCCGGCTCATGGAGCAGCAGGAGATCGAGCTCGGCCCGCTCGGGGGGCGCCGAGCCGAGCTCGCCGACGGCGGCCGCACCGCGGTGCTCGTCGCTGTCGACGGGCGCGCCGCCGGCGTCATCGGCATCGCCGACGCGCCCCGCCCGACCGCGGCCCAGGCTGTGGCCGCCCTGCACGAAGCCGGGGTGCAGGTCGTGATGCTCACCGGCGACAACGAGGCCACGGCGCGACGTATCGCCGGTCAGCTCGGGATCGACACCGTGATCGCCGAGGTGCTTCCGGGTGACAAGGCAGCCCAGGTTCGAAAGCTGCAGCAGGACCGCCGCAAGGTCGCCATGGTGGGCGACGGCGTGAACGACGCGCCGGCACTCGCGCAGGCCGACCTCGGCATCGCGATCGGGGCAGGGACCGACGTCGCGATCGAGACCGCCGACGTCGTGCTCATGCGGTCAGACCCGCTCGACGTCGCGATCGTGCTCGCGATCGGTCGGGGCACGTTGCGCAAGATGCGCCAGAACCTCGGCTGGGCGATCGGCTACAACGCGATCGCATTGCCGATCGCGGCGGGCATCTTCGAGCCGGCCTTCGGGCTCGTCCTGCGCCCCGAGATCGCGGCGCTGTCGATGTCAGGCTCGAGCTTCATCGTCGCCGTCAACGCGGTGATGCTGAAACGCCTGCGGCTCCCCGCGCCGCTGGAAGAAGGCCCGCAGGAACGCGCGCCCACGCCTGAGCCGGTCGGGACGCGCTGACCGGTTACCGTTGTGTCGTATGGCGCGACAAACCAACCTCGGCGTGACCCGGAACGACTGGGCCGACTTCGCGCGCTGGTGCGTCGCGCGCGGTGAGGTCGCGATGCCCGCCACGCCCGCTTCGGTCGTCGAGTACATCGAGGGGCTTGCTGCCGGCGACCAACGCGCGTCGGTACTTCGTCGCGTCAACGTGATCGGTGACTGGCACCGAGCGTCCGGACTGACGTCGCCGACCGACGACGATCGCGTCCGGGTCGCCGTGACGCGCGCGCAGTGGCAGCAGCGAAAGGTGCCCGGGCACACGATCCCGCTCGACGCCACCGAGCTCGCGACCATCCTCGGCGCGCTCCCCGGCGGCCTCGTCGGGGCGCGCGACCGGGCTCTGCTCCTCGTGGGGTTCGTCGCCGGGCTGCGCCCGTCCGAGCTCGTCTCACTCGACGTCTCCGACCTCGTCGTCGTCGACCAGGGCCTTGCGGTCAGCCTCATGCGCGGCCGCATCGTGATTCCGTACGCCACCGAGCCCGACCTCTGTCCCGTGCTCGCGTGGCAGGAGTGGCTCGCCGAAGCCGGGCTCACCGCCGGGCCCGCGTTCAGATCCGTCGACCGGACGGGTCGGCTCGGCCTCACGCGGCTGGGAGAGAAGGCGATCACGCGCATGATCCAGCACGCCGCCGAGCGCGCCGGCCTCGACGAGTCGCGTTACTCGGCGCTCTCGCTCCGCCTCGGGATGCTCGAGTCGAATGCCTCCGCCGGTACCCCCGGCTGGCGCTGACCGCCACGCGTCACGGCGCCTCCGGCTGGACCTCGATGGTCTCGATGTGGACGCCCGCGGGCGCAGTCACGACGGTGACAACAGCGCGCGCGACGTCGTCGGGTTGAAGGATGCCCGCATGCCGCTGCAACCCGTACGTCGGCCAGTACTGCATGAGGTCCTCGATCTCCTCTGCGGGCCAATTCGCGCCGAAGTCGCTCAGGGTCGGGCCGACCCGGACCGTCGCCGAACGGATCCCCGTGCCCTCGAGCTCCAGGGCGAGGGATCGGGCGAGCAGCTCGACGCCCGCCTTGGTCGCGCTGTAGGCGACCATGCGCGGGCGCGCGTTCCGCGACGCGTCGGAGGAGATGAACACCAGGTCGCCGGGGACGCCGCGTTCGAGCATTGACGCGATGCCGCGCCGGCTGGTGAGCATAGGTC
>JBKOZX010000116.1:0-5523 GCA_046726115.1 Actinomycetota bacterium
GGCCGTTCCCGGCCGTCGCCGTCGACGCCGGAACCGCTCCGGCGTTCCCGTCTGACGCCAACGCGCCGGCGGGGTCGGCGGCCCCACCGCCCGAGTCGGCGTCCGAGCCCGAACCCGCGGGCGACGCGCCGCACGAGGCCGGCGCCGCGAGCGCCACCGGCATCGGCCTCGGCGAGCTGCCCGGAGGACCCGACCCGGCCGCGCCGCCTCAACCCGAACCGGAGGGGAACGGCGCAGAGGGGACACAACGCGAAGCGGTGCGGGAGGCGGAACGCGAGGCACAGTCGGGGCCCGAGCCGGAACCCGAGCCCGGGCCGCCGCACGAACCCCACCGCGAGCGCGAGCACCAACCGGAGCTGTTGCACGCCGGCAGAGCGCCCGAGGTTGTGCCCGAGTCTCCATCCGCAGCGCAGCCGGCGTCGGACGACGACGGCGACGTCGACGCGCTGTTTGCGCGCATTCGAGCGGGACGGGAAGACGCGGTCGACAAGGCTCCGACCATCGTCGACGACGAGAGCGGGAAGCCGGAGCACGGCGCCGCCGGCGGCGAGACCACGTCGACGGAGACGGCCGTGCTCGACGAGCCCGCGCCCGAGGCGCGGCCCGACACCACCGGCGACGCCGCCGTCCTGGCGCGCCGCGACGAGCTCCTGACCCCGGTAGCTCATGACCTGACGCGGCGATGCAAGCGTGTCCTGCAAAACGAGCAGAATGAGGTGCTCGACGCGCTCCGTCGGCAGCGCGGGCGCGCCACCTCCGACAAGCTGCTCCCACCGCTCCGCCAGCAGGTCGACAGCTGGGCGGAGGTCATGGCCCCCGCGATCATCGAGGCGTACGTCGCCGCCCGATCCGCCGCGTCCCCGGATCGGGAGTCTGTGAACAGCGCTCCGCAACGCATGGTCACCGGTATGGTGGAGGTGCTCGTGACGCCGCTGCGCGAACGACTCCTGGCCGCTGTCGACGAGACACTCGCCGAAGATGCCGAGCCCGACGTGATCGCCCAGCGCATCGGCGCGCGGTACCGCGAGTGGAAGGGCGAGGAGCTCGACAGCCGCATCGGCGATCTCTTGGCCGCGGTGTACGCGCGCGGTGTCTACGACGCCGCGCCCGAAGAGTCGCGCCTGCGCTGGGTCCCGGCCGAGCAGGGCCAGTGCCCCGACGCCGACGACAACGCGCTCGAGCCGACTCGGCGCGGCGAGCGGTTCCCGACCGGTCAGCAATTCCCGCCCGCGCACCCAGGTTGTCGGTGCCTGCTCGCCGTCGTACACGACGGGCGCAGCACTGACTGAGCGGCTGACGGCGCGACCGGGAATGCCGGAACCGCGGAAGTAGGCTCCGGCAGCGATGCGCGTCCCGACCGTTCAACGTCGCCGGCGGAATTTCCGCATTCGCGGGTGGATCATCGCCGGCGTCATCGTCCTCCTGATCCTGCTGTTCAGCCTGCGCGGGCTGGCGGGCTTCTACACCGATTTCCTCTGGTTCGACTCGGTTGGTCAGGGCAGCACGTGGCGGGAGCTCCTGTCGGCCAAGGTCGTGCCCGCCCTCGTGTTCACGGTCGTGTTCTTCGTGATCATGCTGACGAGCCTCCTGATCGCCGACCGCCTCGCTCCCAAGTACCGATCCATGGGCCCCGAGGACGAGCTCGTCGAGCGCTACCAGCAGTTCGTGACGCCGTACCAGGGCCGCATCCGCGTCGGCGTCTCGCTGTTCTTCGCGTTGATCGCAGGGGTGGGGGTCGCGTCGCAGTGGCAGGAGTGGGTGCTGTTCACGCACCGCGTCGACTTCGGCGTCAAGGATGCGCAGTTCAACCGGGACATCGGCTTTTACGTGTTCCAGCTGCCGTTCCTGCGCTTCATCGCCGACTGGCTGTTCGCCGGACTCGTGATCGTGCTGCTGGTGACGGCGGTCGCGCACTACCTGAACGGCGGCATCCGGTTCCAGAGCCCGTTCCAGCGGGTGACACCGCAGGTGAAGGCGCACCTGTCGGTGATCCTCGCCGTCATGGCGCTCGTGAAGACGGCCCAGTACTACCTCGAGCGCTTCAATCTCGACTTCTCGAGCCGCGGTGTCGTCACCGGCGCGAGCTACACCGACGTCAAGGCGCAGCTCCCGGCGCTCAACCTCCTGATCTTCATCTCGATCGTGGCCGCCGGGCTGTTCATCTGGAACATCTGGCGTCGCGGCTGGGTGTTGCCGATCATCGCCGTCGGCCTCTGGGGCTTCGTCTCGATCGTGATCGGCACGATCTATCCCGCCGGCGTCCAGAAGTTCCGGGTCGAGCCGAACGAGTACCAGAACGAACAGAAGTACATCGAACGCAACATCGCGGCAACGCGCGATGCCTTCGGGCTTGCAAAGGTCAAGAACACGGACTTCAACTACCAGCAGAACCTCGACGCCGACACGGTCAACCGGAACATCGCCTCGATCGACAACGCGCGCCTGTGGGACCCGAGCGTCATCCAGTCGACCTACCAGTCGCTCCAGGGACTCCAGACCTTCTACAAGATCAACGACGTCGACGTCGACCGTTACCAGATCGGCGATCAGATGCGTCAGGTCGTGTTGTCGGCGCGCGAGATCAACTCGGGCGAGCTCCCGAGCCAGTCGTGGGTGAACCAGCACCTCGTCTACACACACGGCTACGGCATCATCTCCTCGCCGACGAACGTCGCCGCCGACGACGGGAACCCGGAGTTTCTCCAGAGCGGGATCCCGGTCGCCAAGGACGCGCCGATCTCGCTCGACGTGCCCGACCTGTACTTCGGCGAGAACCAACCGGGGTACGCGCTCGTCGATGCGAAGCAACGCGAGTTCGACTACTCGCGGCCAGGCCGCGCCGACGCGACCACCCGCTACAACGGGAAGGACGGCGTCAAGCTCGACAACATCGTCCGCAAAGCAGCTTTTGCGTTGCGCTTCGGTGACATCAACCCGCTCATCTCCGGTCAGGTAGACGGCAACACCAAGGTCGTCTACGTGCGGGACGTCAAGGACCGCGTGAAGAAGCTCGCCCCGTTCCTCAACTTCGACGCCGATCCGTATCCCGTCGTCAGCGGCGGTCGCGTGACGTGGATCCTCGACGCGTACACCACGACGAGCCAATACCCGTACTCCCAGAAGACGTCGGGACCGAGCGACTCCGGCCTCAACCACAGCTTCAACTACGTGCGCAACTCGGTGAAGGCCACGGTGGACGCGTACGACGGCACCGTGAAGTTCTACGTCATCGACCCGAAGGACCCGCTGATCCGGTCGTACCGCAGCGCGTTCCCCGACCTCTTTACCGATTTCAACAAGATGCCGAAGGATCTCCAGGCGCACCTTCGGTACCCCGAGGACCTCTTCCGGGTGCAGTCAGACGTGTACTCGCGGTACCACGTCACCGAGAGCCGTCGCTTCTACCAGGGCAGCGCCAAGTGGCTCCTGTCACCGGATCCCGGCTCGGGCCGGCTGACCCAGGCGCAGCTCCAAGCGGCGGCCCCGACGGCGTCGAACCCGAACGCGAAGGGCGCGACGTCGACCGGCGCGCGCATGCGGCCGTACTACCTGTACATCAACCTGCCCAACGAGCAACAGCCGAGCTTCATCATTCTCCAGCCGTTCGTCCCGGTGTCCGCCGGGAACAAGCAGACGCGCCTCGTGTCGTTCATGACCGCGAGCTCCGACCCGAGGAACTACGGCGACCTGACGGCCTTCGTGATGCCGCAGGGAGAGTCCGTGCTCGGCCCGGTGCAGATCGACAACCGCATCAAGAGCACGCCCGCGGTCTCCCAACAGCTCACGCTGCTGAACCAGCAGGGCTCGACGGTGATCCAGGGCAGCCTCCAGCTGATCCCGGTCGGCAACTCGATCCTCTATATCCGGCCGTTCTACGTGCAGGCCGCGGGGGACTCGAGCTTCCCGCAGTTCCGGTTCGTCGTCGTGTCGTACGGGGGGCAGGACGCCGTCCTGGCGCCCACGGTCAACGCCGGCCTGGACCAGCTGTTCGGCCAGGCGCCGGCGCAGCCCCTGCCCGGTGGTGGTGCGGCGCCGACGACACCGACGACCCCGCCCGCGGGCGGCAACGTGCAGGACCTGTTGAACCAGGCCGCCACCAAGTACCAGCAGGCGCAGGATGCGTTGCGCGGGGGCGATCTGGGTACCTACCAGCAGTTGATCAACCAGGTCGGCGACCTCATCAGGCAGGCCCAGCAGGCGGCCGGCGCCGGCGGGGCAGGGACGACCACGACGACGGCGCCCGCCCGCCAGACTGCCGCCGGCCCGGGCTCAGCGGGGCCGTGAGGGCGGTTCGGGGCCCGCACGGCCCCCGAAACGCTGCCGGTGGGAATTGTCGACGGCCGCCAGGGATTGTTACTATCGGCGTAGTGAAAATCCCCGGGATCCCCGTCCCCAGGGTGATCCGGGGCTCTGAGACCGCCACCCGGTAGCGGAGGCGAGGGCGCATGGCTGTCAGCGGAATCGATCTCGGCAAGTACAAGCTCGGCTGGGCCGATAGCACGGACGACTACGCCTTCATCCCGAAGAAGGGCCTGAACGAGGAGATCGTCCGCGAGATCTCCGGGCAGAAGTCCGAGCCCGACTGGATGCGGGACTTCCGGCTGAAGTCGCTGAAGCGGTTCGAGCGCAAGCCGATGCTCGACTGGTTCGCCAAGAACATGCCGACCATCGACTTCGACGACATCTACTACTACCTGAAGCCGACCGACAAGGGCGAGGTCGCCGACAACTGGGACATGCTCCCGGAGTCGATGAAGGCGACGTACGAGAAGCTCGGCATCCCCGAGGCGGAGCGGAAGTACCTCGCCGGCGTCACCGCGCAGTTCGAGAGCGAGACCGTCTACCACCGGAACCGTGACGAGCTCGCCAAGCAAGGGGTGCTGTTCACCGACATGGACACCGCCGTGCGCGAGTACCCGGAGATCGTGCGCGAGCACTTCGCCACGGTCATCCCGCCGGGCGACAACAAGTTCGCCGCGCTCAACTCGACCGTGTGGTCGGGCGGCTCGTTCATCTACGTGCCGCCGGGCGTGCACGTCGAGATGCCGCTGCAGGCGTATTTCCGCATCAACGCCGAGAACGCGGGCCAGTTCGAGCGGACGCTGATCATCGCCGACGAGGGCGCCTCGGTGCACTATGTCGAGGGGTGCTCGGCGCCGATCTACACGGGGGACTCGCTGCACTCCGCTGTGGTGGAGCTCATCGCCAAGCCCGGCGCGCGCATCCGGTACACGACCATCCAGAACTGGTCGCCGAACGTCTACAACCTGGTGACGAAGCGCGCGAAGGCCGCGCGCGAGGCGACCGTCGAGTGGATCGACGGCAACATCGGGTCGAAGCTGACGATGAAGTACCCGTCGGTCGTGATGACAGGGCCGAAGGCGCACGGCGAAGTGTTGTCGGTCGCGTACGCGGGCCCGGGTCAGCACCAGGACGCGGGCGCAAAGATGACGCACGCGGCGCCCGAGACCACGTCGATCATCGACTCGAAGTCGATCTCGAAGGACGGCGGCCGAACCACGT
>JBKOZX010000117.1:0-7372 GCA_046726115.1 Actinomycetota bacterium
CTCGTGCTCCGCCTCGGCGCGGCGCCCACGAGCAGGCCGCTCACGACATGGCTCGGGCCCGAGATCCCCCAGCTGCTTGTCGACCCGGACGGCGCGTGGCTCGACCCCGGCCGGGGCGCGACCGAGCGGCTCGTGATCGACGCCGATCCGGTGCTCGCGGCGGTCGCCGACGCCTGCACGCCGACCGGCGACGGCACGTCGGCCTGGTTGCGCTCGTGGCAGGACGGCGAGCGCGTGGCCCGCGGCGCGATCGACGGCCTCGTCGACGGCTGGGAACCACTGTTCGAAGGTCGGGTGGCGCGCGACGTCGTCGACGGAGTCCCCGACGGCGCGACGCTGATCGTGGCGTCGAGCATGCCCGTGCGCGACGTCGAAGCGTTCGCTCGGCCACGGTCCGGCGTTCGCTTCCTCGCGAACCGTGGGGTGAACGGCATCGACGGGTTCGTCTCGACCGCGCTGGGGGCTGCGGCGTCGTCACCGGGGCCGACCGTCGCGCTCCTCGGCGACCTGTGCCTCCTCCATGACGGCAACGGGCTCCTCGGTGCGTCGCGCCGGAGCATCGACCTCACGCTCGTCGTGCTCGACAACGACGGCGGCGGGATCTTCTCGTTCCTGCCGCAGGCCGAGCTGCCCGAGCACTTCGAGCTTCTGTTCGGCACGCCCCACGGCGTCGACCTCGCGGCGGTGGCCGAGACGCACGGCATCGCCGCCGAGCGCGTGGAGAAGGCCGGCGACGTCGTGCCCGCGTTGGAGGCGGCGATCGGGGCCGGCGGTGTTCGCGTGGTGATCGTCCCCACCGAGCGGTCTGACAACGTCGCCCGTCACCGCGAGGTGTGGGCTGCGGTGGCCGCCGCGCTCGACGGCGCGGGGGTGTGACCTAGCCGATTCGGATCTGCGCGCCGGGCTGTGTGTTGTCGCGGCCGGCGTCGTCGAACGACCAGACCTCGTACTCACCCGCGTTCGGCTCGAACTTCCCGAACTTGTTCATGTGCGGGAACGCCGCCGACGCGCCCTCGTAGTTGATCGTCTTTCCGTCGTCGAGCAGCTTCTTGCAGTCGGCGAAGGTCGTGCACTTCTCCGTGCCCCTGGTGTTCGCGGCGAAGGTGTTCTTCATCTTGCCGGGGTCGTCCGACTTCGCCTTCTCGGCCGCCAGCGCGGTCAGGATCGTGCAGTCGTAGTAGTAGGCCGAGAAGATCGGCTCGACACCCGTTGCCGCAAACGCGTCGAGGAACGGGCTCTTGACGCCCGCGGGTGCGGTCGCCGGCGAGGTGCCCTTGATCCCGGCCACCGCGCCGAGGTTGTTCGGATCGACGAGCGTCGCGAACCCGTTCGTGCGCATCCCGTCGGCCCCGTACACGGCCACCTGCTGCGGGCCGATGCCTTTGCTGATCATCGTCCTGACGACGTCGCTGCCGTCGTTGTCGAACCCGAGCACGATCACGGCGTCCGGCTTCTTCGCGGCGACCTTGTCGACGACTCCGTCGAAGTTCTGCGCGTCGGGGTCGTACTGGACGTTCGCCACGATTTTCGCGCCGCCCTGCTCGAGCCGCTTCTTCGCCGACTTCTCGAGAGCGATCCCGTACGCGTCGTCGCGGGCAAGGATGGCGACCTTCTTGTGCTTGTCCTTGAGCACCAGTCCAGCCAAGGCGGGCCCTTGAAGGCGATCGGATGGTGCCGTGCGGAAGTAGTAGCCGTTCGAGTCCGCCGTCGAGAGCTCGGCCGACGTGTTCGATCCCGAGCACATCAGCACGCCCCGGTTGCGGACCTCCTCGAGGATGCCGAGCATCGCGCCCGACGACGTCGGCCCGACGATCGCGTCGACCTTGGCGTCCTCGAGGAGCCCCTCGAGCGACTCGCTCGCGATACCCGGATCGGTGCCGTCGTCCATGACGGTGTAGGTGACGGGTTTGCCGAGCACACCGCCGGCGGCGTTGATTTCGTCCACCGCCATCGTCACCGGGAGGGTGAGGGACTGGGCGACGTTGCTGAGCTGGCCCGTTTCGGGTGCGAGTTGGCCGAGCTCCAAGGATCCGTTGAGATCGCCCCGTTTCGCCGGCGTGTCGTCGTTGCCGGCGGCGGCGGTCCCCGCGAGGGCGGCCGTGGCGAAGCCGAGCCCGACGAGGAGCGACGCGAGTTTGGCGATGCGGGACGGGCCCATCTGCGTTCTCCCAGGAGTTTGGCGCATGTCGGGCGGCGTCCGAGCTTAGAGAATCCGCGCGGATGTGCGGTGCCCCGTGCGCTACGGCTGGACGAGCGCCCGCAGCATGGGCTCGAGCTTGGCCTGTGTCTCGGCCCATTCGGCGTCCGGGTCCGACCCGGCGACGATGCCGGCGCCGGCGACGAGCCGGGCGGTTGTGCCGTCGAGCTCGGCGCACCGCAACGCGACTGCCCACTCACCGTCGCCGCGCGCGTCGACCCAGCCGACAGGGCCGGCGTAGCGGCCGCGCTCGAAGGTCTCGAGCGCCCGGAGCATCGCCAGTGCGGTGTCGCGGGGCGCGCCCCCGACGGCCGGCGTGGGGTGGAGCGCACACGCGAGGTCGAGCGCCGACGGTGCGGACCGCGGGTCGACCTCACCGGCGATGGTGGTCGCGAGGTGGCTGACGGTGGCGAGGCGAGCGACCTCGGGTCCGGTCACCGCGGTGACGTCGACACCGCGAGCGCGCAGTGCATCCGTCACGGCGTCGACGACCAGCCGGTGCTCCAGCCCGTCCTTCACCGAGCTTGCGAGCGCGACCTCGGCGGCGTCGTCTTCGTCGGGCGTCGCACCGCGGGCGATCGTGCCTGCCATCGGCCGCGAGACGACGCTCGCGCCGCGCCGGCGCACCAGCAGCTCCGGCGTCGCGCCGACGAGGCCGTCGGCAGCGAACACCGCGCACCCAGCCTGCGCGCGGCGGAGACGCTCGACCACGACCCGTGCGTCGAACGGCGCGTCGGCGTGCACGACGACCTCGCGCGCGAGCACGGCCTTGTCGAGCCGTCCGGCCTCGATTACGTCCAGGAGGGCGCGCACCTGAGACGTCCACGCGGAGCGGGACACGCGACCCTCGACGCTGAAGCGGGTCGGCTCCCCATGATCGGGCGCCGCGGGTGTCGCGACCGCCTCGTGCAACGCCCGGACCTCGGTGCGCCAGGCGCGCCCGTCGGCGTCGATCCCGGTCACGTACGCCGGGATGGTCAGCTCGCCGCCCGCGGTGCCGGTGAACGGCAGCGCACCGACGGCCACGGCGCCGGTCCCCGGGCGCGCGATCGGATCGTCGACGTCGATGCCTGCGAGCACCCGGTCGGCGTCGGCAGCGGCGATTCGCATGGCGACGCCCGACGTGACGAAGCCGGCGCCGTCGCTCAGCCACGCGAAGCCGTCGGGCGCGAGGGCGTCGAGGAGACGGGCGGGCGGGTCGACCTCGCGCGTGCGGGCGACGAGACCGGCGGCGAGCGAGGTCGTGGTCATCGCCGCTTTCCTCGGCGAGACCCGGTGATCAGCTGGACGGCGCCGGCCGTGAACGTCCGGCGCTGGACTGCGTCGAAGCCGGCCGCCTCGACGAGCCCGAGGAGCTCGTGGGGCGGGGGGAGATAGGCCGTGGACCGGGGCAGATACTGGTAGGCCTCGGCGTCGTGGGCCAGGCTCGCGCCGACGACCGGCACGACTCGCCGGAACCACAGATGGTGACCGGCGCGCAGCAGTGGGCTGGCCGGTTCACCCGTCTCGAGGGTGGCGAGACGCCCACCGGGCCGCAGGACGCGCGCACACTCCCGGAAGAAGCGGTCGAGGTCGACGAAGTTGCGGAGCGCGAACCCGCTGACGACGCCGTCGGCGGACCCGTCGGGCATCGGGAGCGTGAGCGCGTCGGCGCGCACCAACGCGGCGCGAGTGTGCGCAGCAGCCAGCATGCCGGCGGAGAAGTCGAGGCCGACCGCCGAGTAGCCCGCCGCCGTGACGACGTCGCACAGATCACCGGTGCCGCAGCCGACGTCGAGCACGGTCGCCCCTGGCGGCAGGCGCAACGCGGCGACGGTGTGACGCCGCCACCGCCGGTCCTGGCCGAGGGAGATGACGCGGTTCAGGCGGTCGTAGCGCGGCGCGATGCGGTCGAACATCGCCTCGACCGCGCGGTGCTTGTCGTCGCCTTGGGGAAGGCTGGAGCGTGCGGGCGTGACAGTCATTTCACTCCCTGGTCGCCGTCGCAAGCTCCGGCTCCGGCGGTGCCGGTCGGCAAAGCCGCCGTCACCGCGGGCCAGACCACCTCGAGGCGCCGGTTGGCCTCGGCGTTGGCGGCTTCCAGCTCGGCCGGCTCACCGACAGACTCGAGATGCTCTTCCGCGACCTCGAGGAGCACGCGCCGGAAGTGATGTGCGACGAGCGCGGTGACCGACGGGAGGAGCACGCGAAACGCTTCCACGAGCCGCTCGGCGCGCTCGTCGTCGGACAGGTCGGCGGCGCGGAGCGGCTCGCGAACGTAGGTGTCGAACATCGCAACCGCGCTCTCGGCGGTCTCGCGCGTCGCTTCGTGGTGTCGTCGCGCCAGCGACAAGAGCTCCGGCATCGGCAGACCCGTCTCGAGGAGACGGAGCCCGGCGGCGACGGCGTCGACGTCGGCGCTCGTGAACCGGGCGTCGCCTTCGTGGCGTCGGGCGACGAGCAGCCCCTCACGCGCGATCGACTCGATGAGCGCCTCCGGCACGCCCGACCGCGCCGCGAGCTCCTCGAGCGTGAGGAACTCCTCGGCATCGGTCTCAGCCCCGCCGTCGTCGTCGGCCGCCCCGACGACGGCCGCGGCCAGCGGCTCGTCGGCCCGGTCGAGCTCGCCGGTGACGATCCGGCGGATGACGGCGAGCGACAACCCCCGGGGCTGGAGGTCCTTGATCCGCGCCAGGCGCTCGACGTGCTCGGGGCCGTACCAGGCGATGCGACCCCGGCGCTGCGGCGGCGGGAGCAGCCGGCGCTTCTGGTAGAAGCGGATCGTGTCGACGGAGACGTCGGCCTGCCCCGCCAGCTCCTCGACCCGGAGGTCCGGCGACGGCCTCGCTCCCATGACCCGCGATTCTAGGAGTGTTTGCTCCCGCGGTCAGGATCGGGCGCTCAGGTCCCCGTCCACTCGGGCGGGCGCTTCTCGGCGAAGGCGGTCGCGCCCTCGATCGCATCCTTGGTCGAGAACACCTCGATGGCGAGCTCGTTGTTGCGGGGCCACGCCTCCGCCTCGGTCATCTCGCCGGCCTCGCGCACCATCCGCAGCGAGTTCCGCACAGCGATCGGCCCGTTCTCGGCGACGCGCCCGGCGAGCGCGAGGGCTTCGTCGACCACCTGCTCCCGCGGCGCGACCCGGTTCACGAGCCCCAGCGCGTGCGCCCGCGACGCATCGATGGTGTCGCCGGTGATGGCGAGCTCGGTGGCCAACGCGAGCGGGACGCGCTTGGGGAGACGGAGCAGCCCGCCCGCCGACGCGAACAGGCCCCGTTTGACCTCGGGCAACCCGAAGACGGCATCCTCCGCCGCCACCACGAGGTCGCACGCGAGGACGATCTCGAAGCCGCCTGCCAGCGCCGGGCCGTTCACCGCCGCGATGAGCGGCTTGGGGAAGTCCCGCTGCGTGATCCCGCCGAACCCGCCCCGCTTCGTCGCCAGCTCGAGTCCACGGCCCTGGGCGACCATCTTGAGGTCGGCGCCGGCGGAGAACGTCGGGCCGCGCCCGGTGATCACGACCGCCCAGACCTCGTCGTTCCCTTCGAGATCGTCGAGCGCGGCCTCGATGCCCTGGGCGACGTCGGCGTTCACGGCGTTGCGCGCCTCGGGACGGTTGATGGCGAGGACCTCGACCCGTCCTCGCCGCTCGCGCTCGATGATCACAAATCCCTCCTGGTCGCCCTCTCTGGCGCCGTCACCGCGGCCGGACGGTATCGGAGGTCCGCGGCGACGGTCCACGAGGGCCTGAACCGCGCGAACATGGTGGCTTCAGGCGAGGAGGTCGCGATGCTCGATACTCGTGAAGCGCCGAAGCAGACCGCGAAGACGGAACCCGCACAAAGGTCCGACACTCGCTCGTGGCTGCAGGACCCTGTTTCACGCCCTTGGGCTTACGGACTGTTGGCCGGGTGGTGGGGACTGTTTCTTCTTGCGCAGGCGCTCCAACCCGAGCCTGCCGCCGAGCACGGCATGCTTGCGTGGATCGGCGCTGCTCTCAGCATCGTGTTCTTCGCCGGGCTTCTCGTCGCCGCGACCGGGCTCGCGTTTCGCCAGCGCTGGGGGCTAGTTGCTTCGCTGGGCGCTGCCGGTCTCCTCATTGCTGATTCCATCGCCTGCCCGCTCACCGGGCATCACGAGTTCGGGGCTTTCATCGTGATCCAGGCCGTCGGTTCCGTGGCGCTCGCCGGCATGAGCATCCGAGCGCTCCGCCGTTCGTAGCTCGGGAGGATCGTCGAGCGCGCGAGCGAGGTCGGGTCGGAGCAGCCGGACCGCCAGGAGCGCCCCAGCCATGAGCACACCGGCGCCGGCGGTCGTGGCGCGCAACCCGACACGGTCGGCGATCGCGCCCTGCAGCACGCTTCCCAGCGGGTACAGCGTGCCGAGCAGCACCATCAGCAGGCTCAGCACGCGGCCGCGAAGCTCGGCCGGCGCGCGCAACTGGGCGATGGTCGTGAAGCTCGACAGCGCGCCGAGGTAGAGGAAGCCGACCGCAAAGATCGTCACGACCGCGACAGCCAGGGTGGGGGCGGCGGCGTACGCGATGAGCGCCAGCGGCAGCCCGCCGAGCACGCCCAGCAGCACCCGCCGGCTGCCGAACCGCGCGAAGAGCGGACCGAGCGACAGGCCCATGAGCACCGCGCCGACGCCCTGCGCGGTGACCAGCAGCGAGGTGCCGAAGTCGCCGTTGTCGAACACCTTCAGCGCGACGGCGGGCACGAGCGCGATGAATGGCGCGGCGAGCAGCGAGTTCAACGCCATGTAGGCGATCACGACGCGCAGGCCCGGGTCGGCGCGTGCGAACCGCGCGCCGGCGCGAATCGACGCGAAGATCGACGCCTCCTGCACCGGTGCCGGTGGGGGTAGGCGCAGAGACATGACCACGGCGATCACCGCGAGGAAGCTCAGCGTGTTGAAGCCGAACGCCCACTCGAAGCCCCCGAAGCCGATGACCACACCGGCGAGCGCAGGGCCGATCACCCGGCCGAGGTTCCATTGCGCCGACGACAACGCGACGGCACCGGGCAGGTCGTCGCGGGGGACGAGATCGGGCAGCAGCGCCATGTAGGACGGGAATCCGAGCGCCATGGCGCAGCCCGCACCGAGGACGATCAGCACGACCACGCCCGGGTGGGCGTTGTCGGTCGCGGCGAGCACGGTGAGCGTCGCCGCCAGCACCGTCTGCACGGTGGTGGT
>JBKOZX010000118.1:0-3687 GCA_046726115.1 Actinomycetota bacterium
GCCGGATCGGGCTGCGCCTCCAGCCGTGTCCGAGCGACGCGGGTGCGAGCTTCATCGCCGCCACCGCTGCGCCGCCGTTTCGCCAGGGTCCGAACCGCGTGCTGATCTGCGCGGCCGACTACGCCGACACGACGGCGGCAAACCGAGCCTGCGCGGAGCGCCGGGTGAGGGTGGACAACCTCTGCCCGACCTCATCGATCGCCAGCGGCGCCACGCTCGCCGCCCGGCTCCGTCGCGCCCCCGGTCGGGCGACCGTGACCGGACGCCTCCTGGACAGCGACGGCGCCGGCGTCGCCGGGGCGACCGTCTGCGTGGCTGCGCGCGCCCGAATCGAGTCCGCCGCCGAGCGAGTCATCGCCACCCCCATCACGACCGACGCAGGGCGCTTCACGGCGCGGATCGCCGCGGGACCCAGCCGCGAGCTCCGCGTCGCCTATTGGCCCGACGACGCCGCCGCGCTCGAGCGGTACCTCGACCTCAGGGTCCGGGCCCATCCGCGCCTCGATGTGTCTCCCTCGCATCCGATCCGAAACGGCAACCGGGCCCGCTTCCGAGTACGCCTGCCCGGCCCCGCGAACGCCGAGCGCCGCCTCAGGATTCAGGCCCGCTCCGGCCGGCGCTGGCTCGAGCTGCGCTCGGGACGGACCAACGACCGCGGCGTCTACCGGGCCCGCTACCGCTTCCACGCCACGACCGGGCGGCGGAGGTACGCGTTCCGGGCGCTGGTCCCCAGGCAGGCGGGCTATCCGTATGACGCCGGCCGATCGCGGGTGAGGCACGTGACGGTTGTGGGCTAGCTAGGGAGACGTTGGCGTCGACAAATTCGCCCGCGGTCGAATTTCGACGTCAATGTGGACGGAATTCGACCTGCGGGCGGCTATGCGGGCGCGTGCGCCCTCGGCTTCGCGCGGATGTCGGCGAGCTGCTCCTCGATCCAGACGCCGGGGTCGCGCCCGCGGACGATCTCGCGCAGGCGCCCGGCACGCAGCGCCCGCTCCTCGGGGTCCATGGTGAGGGCCCGGTACATCGTGTCCGCCTGCTCCTGGATGTCGAAGGGATTGACGGACAGCGTGCAGTCGCCGAGCTCCTCGTGGGCGCCGGTGTTCTCGGAGAGCATCACCGCGCCGTCGCGCGTATTCACCGCGGGAGCCTCCTTCGCGACCAGGTTCATGCCGTCGAACAGCGAGTTGACGATCAAGAGGTCGAAGTGCTTGTAGCGGGCGACGGCCTCGGGGAAGTTCTCGTAGATCCGCAGGTCGATCGGCATCCAGTCCGTGGTTCCGTGCCGGTGGTTGACAACCGCCGCGAGGGCCTCGATCCGTTCGAGGTACTCGGCGTACTCCGGAACGTCCGTCCGCGACGGCTGCAGGTGCGCGATGAAGGTCACCTTCTCGCGGAACTCCGGGTGCTGCTGGAGGAAGGTGTCGAAGGCCGTGAAGCCTCGCAGGACGTTCTTGGACAGGTCCGCGCGGTCGACGCGCAGGATCAGGTAGTCGCGCCGGCGCCTCAGGAGCTCCCGTTCGTACTCGGCCACCTCGGGCGAGGCGGCGGCTCGATCCAGGCGTCCGGCGTCGATCCCGAGCGGGTAGGCGCGCACCCAGGTCTCGCGATCCGAGTGGATCACCGCGCCGCGCTCATAGTCGACCTCGAGCTCCATCAACTCGCGGCAGCAGTGGAGGAAGTTCCGGCAGTAGGCGGTGGTGTGAAAGCCGATGATGTCGTTGGCGAGCAGCCCCCTGTAGATCTCCTCCCGCATCCGCCCGGGCAGGATCCGCCAGCTGTCAGGCTGCGACCAGGGAATGTGGACGAAGTGCTGGAGGAAGACCTCGGGACGCGCCGCCCGAACGAGGCCCGGGCACGTGTAGAGGTGGTAGTCGTGCATCATCACGCAGGGCTCGGGGTCGTCCTCGATCGCCCGCAGCACGGCCTCGGCGATGTCGGCGTTGACCTCCTTGTAGCCGTAGTCCCACGCGTCCGCCTCCTCGCGCCGGATGTCCGGAGCGTTCGAGAGGTCCCACAGGTAGTGCTGGATGAACCAGAGGATGGGGTTGGCGATCACGTTGTAGAAGCGGTCGTAGGCGTCCGGGTCGCTCTCCACGAGCAGGACGTCGTAGCTGACGCCGTCGAGCTCGAGCGTCACCGGGGACCCGGCAGCCTCGCGGCTCACCGCGAGGTCCTCGTCGGTCATCGCGGAGGCGATCCATAGCGCCCCGCGGTGCGCGACCAGCCCGCTGAGCGCGGTCACCAGGCCGCCCCCGCCGCGCTTGACGACGCGTCCGCCGTCCTCGCCGCGCTGAAACTCGGCGGGGCCGCGGTTGGAGACGATCACAAGGTTCTCCGCCATGGCTAAAGGTTCACAGGTCGTGGTCGGAGAACAGGGCCAGCCAATCGCGTAGCAACCGCGGCGTCAGAAACATCTCCCGGGCGCGCTCCTTGCCGGCCCGCCCCAGGAACCGCCCCAGGCCCGGATCCCGCAGCACCTGGACGCACCGCTCCGCGGCCTGCTCGACCGAGTCGACCAGGAAGCCCGTCTCGCCGTCCTTGATCTGAAGCGGGATCCCTCCGACGTTACCCGCGACGACCGGGCGCACCTTCCACATCGCCTCCGTCACCGTGAGGCCGAACCCCTCGCGAAGCGACTTCTGCACCACCACGTCCGCCTGCGACTGAAACGCGTTCACCTCGATCGCGCCGACATTGTTGAGGTTGTTCAGGATCTTGATGTCCGGGTCGCCGTCGGCGTAGCTGAACGTCTGGTGGAAGAACTCCCACCCCTCCGGGTCGTCGGTGGCCATCGAGCCCACGAGCGCGAGCTGGACGTCCGACACCTCCTCGCGAACCAGCCGGAAGCAGTCGATCACCCCCATCGGGTCCTTCCACGGATCGAACCGCGAGACCTGGCAGACCAGCGGCCGCTCGACGTCGAGCCCGAACTGTTGACACACGAACGCGGCGTCCTCGGGGGAGAGCGCCATGTTCTTCGGCGACAGCGGATCGATCGCCGGCGGGATGACCCGCACGCGGCCGTCCATGCCCGCGGGCACGTACTTCTCCATGTGATAGATGGTCTCGTCGTACTCGCGAAGCAGGGGGAGGAGCCGCCCCAGCGTCTCCTCATTCGGCGTCGAGAGATCGATGTGGCAACGCCACACCCAGAGCCGCGATCTGTTGGTGGCGTTGGCCCGCAGCGCGGCCGGCTGCGGGTCATGGACGATGATCGCGTCCCAATCGTCGTCCAGCCCCTGCGCGTTCATTGCGTTGTAGGCCTCGAACACCTCCCACTGCTGCTCGGTGATCCCCTGCGGGTCGCCCTGCAGCGAGTTGTGCATCAACTTGGTGACGTTGAAGAACTCCTCCCGCCCGAGGATCACGCGCCAGTGCACGTCGAGCCCGACGTCGCGCATCAGCGGCACCAGCGTGTAGAGGATCTCCGAGACGCCGCCGCCGAACGCGGTTGCGCTCACGTGGAGGACGCGCTTGCCGGCCAGCGGCTCGGCGAGCTCGCGGATCTCGTCTACGAGCCCGCGGCCCACGAGGTGCGTGTAGTCGGCGAGGGACTTCTGGCCTAGCGTGACTTCCTGGAGCACGCCGGAGTTCTACAGGCCCGAGCGGCCGGGCGCCGCCTCCTCGGCCCCCGCGTCCGGGGGCGGCTAGGCGCCCGGTCGTTTGCCCAGCGTCACTTCGATC
>JBKOZX010000119.1:0-3300 GCA_046726115.1 Actinomycetota bacterium
GATGGTGGTAGTCGACGAGCTCGTCGTCGCCGCATCCGAAGGCGGGCGCACGCAGCGACGCGATGAGCGCGATCTCATCCGTCGGGTCGTCGAGGACGGTCAGGATCGCGAGGAGGTCCCGCACTTCGGCGGTCGCGAACACGAGCGACTGGCTCTCGATCCTGACCGGCACGTCGGCTCGCTCGAGCGCGTCCTCGAGGTCGGGGAGCGTCGTGCGCGTCGGGAGCAGGAGGGCGACGTCGTCGTAGCGGGCCGGTCGCAGCTCCTCGGTGACGGGATCGACGATCAGCCACCGTTCCTCCTTGATGCGACGAGCGAGCTCGGCGACGGCCGCCGCCTCCTCGGCGCGGACCTCGCCGACCCGTTCGACGTCGGCCGGCCCGCCGAAGGTCGCGACCGCGGGTGCCGTCGTCGGCTGCCGGTCGCGATGCGCGGCCAGCGCCACGTGCGCGGCCTGCGCGCCCGCGGCGGCGGGCGATTCGGTGCCGTCGAACAAGGCGCTGAAGACGTGGTTGACCCAGTCGAGGATCGCCGGCACCGAGCGGAAGTTCTGCGCCAGCTCGAGGCGACCGTCGCGCAGCTCGTGCTGGACACGGTGGTACAGCTGCAGGTCGGCGCGCCGGAACCGGTAGATCGACTGCTGTGGATCACCGACGAAGAACGCGCGCCCCGGCGTGATCGACACGTCCCACCACGGCTTCGAACCCGCGTCGGGGTCGTCCGAGGCGAGGAGCACCGCGATCTCGATCTGGAGCGGGTCCGTGTCCTGGAACTCGTCGATCAGAAGCACACGGAACCGCTGGGCGAGCTCGGCGCGCACGGTGGGGTTGCCTTTGAGCACGTCGCGCGCGAGGACGAGCAGGTCGTGGAACTCGAGCCGGCCGTCGCGGCGACGCTCGTCTGCGTACGTGCGCACGAAGCCACGAAGACGCGCGAGGAGCACCGTCAGGATGGCTCGCTGCTGCGTGCCGACGACGGCCGCGCGTCCGGCCTCGGCCCGTCCGAGCAGCGCGCGGACGTCGTCGACCGGGCAGCGCCAGTTGTCGCGCCGGCCCCGCGTCGTGTTGAGCTTCGGCATCTCGGCGATCAGGTCGAGGCGGTCGAGGTCGTCGTCGGCGCTGCGGAGCAGCTCGGGCCATCCCGCCAGCCCCTCGAGGTGCCGGAACAGGTGGTCCTGGCGCACGCGGCACTCGGCGAGCTGGCCGATCGCCTCCGCCAGCGGCGCGAGTAGGGGGTCGAGGTCGAGCGGCGGGAGGAGGGACGTTGCCGCGGGCGCGCCGCGGAGGCGCTCGTAGTGCTCCTGGAGGGCGCGGGCGACCCGCCGGAGCTGATCGAAGTCGATCCCGAGGGCGAGCGCGGTCAGCAGCACCGGCTCGAGCTCGGCGTCGGCGACCAGCGCCTCCACGAACTCCTGCCAGCGCTCCTCGAAACGGACGGCGGCCTCGACGTCGTCGACCACCTCGAAGCGCGGCGGCAAGCCGGCCTCGAGCGGGTGCCCGGCGAGGATCCGCTGGGCGAAGCCGTGCAGGGTCGACAGGGCGGCGTCGTCGAGCTCGTCGAGCGCCGCCCGGCATCGTGCACGCTCCTCGGAAGGGAGCACGGGGTCCGTCGCGCCCGCCGCGGCTTGCTCGAGTCGGTACCGGATGCGGTCGCGCAGCTCGCCTGCGGCCGCCTCGGTGAACGTGATCGCGGCGAGCTCGCGGATCGCCACCCGGCCGCGAGCAACGAGCGACACGACCCGGCTGACCAGCGCGGTGGTCTTCCCGGTGCCCGCACCCGCCTCGACGAAGAGCGTCGCGTCGAGCTCGTCGCGGATCGCGTCCCGAGCGGCGACGTCGACGAGGGGCTGCTCGCCGCTCATCGCGCGTCCCCGGTGGTGTCGTCGTCCGAAACCGGGTCGGCCAACGCCCGGAACTGCACCAACGCGGCGTCGTCGCGCTTGTGCTTCCACACCTCGTCGCGCGCGGGCGGGCAGACGCGGTCGAACGGGCAGTAGCAGCAGTTCTCCCACGTCTCGCGGCCGCGCCCGTCCTGGCGCGGTTCGTCCGGGAAGGCCGGGAACACGCCGTCGCCGACGCCGTCGAGGATCGTCGTGAGCTTGTCGACGAACTCGGCGCGTGTCGGGGCGTCGAGGGTGATGCCTTTGAGCGCGTCGGCCGCGGACGAGCGCACGTACCAGTAGTACGCCTGGACCTCGGCCTCGGAGTCGAGACGGCCCATGGCCAGCGCGTAGACCGGTAGCTGCAGCCGGTTGCCGCGCTCGAGGCCGGCTCGGGGATCGTCGACGAGCCGGCCGGTCTTGTAGTCGAACACGACGATCCTCGAGCCGTCCGGCGCATGGTCCACGCGGTCGACGACGCCGCGGAAGCGCACCTCGCGGCCGTCTGGGAGCGAGACCGTCGCGGGCTCGCCCGTGTCGCCGCCGAACCCGAACGCGCGCTCGCGCCCGCCTGGGACGGGGACGACCCCGTACGCAGCGCGGATGTGCGCGTCGCACTCGAGGAACCAGGAGAGCTCGCGCAGGATGCGGCGTCGCTCGAGCTTCCAGAGCAGCGGCCGGCCGGTGAGCCCCTCGGCTTCGGCCTCGTTGCAGTGGCGTTCGCCGATGGCGAGGAGCAGCTCCCGCTCGTCGTCGCTCCAAGCCTGGACGGGGGACGTCCGCGGGTCGACGGTGTCGAGGAACTCGGCGAGCACGGCGTGGACGAGCGAGCCGCGTTCGAGCGGGCTGATCCGGTCGGTCGCCTCGGGTCGCTCGACCTCTCGCACGCGCAGCACGCGTGCGAGCAGGAAGCGGAACGGGCACGTCGCCCAGTCCTCGAGCGAGGTCGGAGAGAGCGCGTCGCCCGGCTCCGGGAGCAACCCGGGCACGGGCCCGACGCGCCCGTCGAAGCGCGTCAGCATCGCCGATCGCCGCTCGCGCACGGCGTCGATCCCGGCCGCGAGCCGCGGCGTCGCCGCGACGAGCGGGTGACGATCCAACGGGTGTCGCTCGAGCTGCCATCCGCGCAGGCTGCGGACGTCGCGCTCGACGAGCGATCCGGCCTCCGCCGCGTTGCAGACGCCCGCTTCGAACGACGGCACGACATGCAACCACGCGGCGGGGGCCAGGCGCGTGAGCTCCTCGGCGCCGACCTGGGTTCCGGTCAGCAGGCCGGCGGTCTCGAGCAGCCAGCGCGCCGGCAGTCGCTTGCGTTGCGCACGGGGGTCCGCCCTCGGGTACGACAGCACGCGCTCGGACGCGGTCGCGAGCGCGGCGAGGTAGTCCCGGCGCTCCTCGATCCGGCGGACGGCGTGCAGGGG
>JBKOZX010000120.1:0-5462 GCA_046726115.1 Actinomycetota bacterium
GTCGATGTCGAATCGCTCGAACGCGTCGACGTAGCGTGACAGCAACGCTTGCTGGTCTTCGTCGTCCAGCTGCAGCGTGTCGGTGCTGGCGGGGTTGGCCGCCGCGAGCGTCGCTCGAGCGCGTTGGAGCGCGCTGTTCACGGACGCGACGCTCGTCTCGAGCAGCTCGGCAACCTCGTTCGCCTTCCACCGCAGGACCTCGCGCAGGATCAACACCGCCCGCTGGCGCGGCGGCAGGTGCTGGAGCGCAGCGACGAACGCCACGCGGATCGTCTCCCGCGATTCCGCCATCTCGGCGGGATCGTCGGTCTGCGGGACGGCGAGACCGTCGGGGATCGGCTGGACCCATTCGCTCTCGGAATGGCGCGGGCCGGCGGAGACGTCGCCGGGGGAAGCGGGTCCGAGGTCCATGGGGAGGGCACGCCGCTGCCGGCTCTTCAGCATGTCGAGACACACGTTGGTGGCAATCCGGTAGAGCCACGAGCGCAGCGCGGAACGCCCCTCGAAGCGATCGAAGCCGCGCCACGCGCGCACGAGCGTCTCCTGCACCGCGTCCTGCGCCTCGAACGACGAGCCGAGCATCCGGTAGCAGTACCCGGTGAGCTCGATGCGATGCTGCTCCAGCTGGAGCTCCGGTTCCGCGGGATCGGCGGTCGCCGTGGTGCCCGAGGTTCGATCGGTGGCGGCGATATCAGTCATCCCGGCTGCTCCTCCTCCCCTGCCCTTCGTTGCGACAGCGCTGCGCATTCCCTCGAGGGGGTCTCGATGACCTGCACGTAGTTGCCGTCCGGATCGAGAACGGTCCCAATGATTCCACACGACGTGGCCTCGACCTCACGGACCCAGATCGCCTCCATGACGACCAGGCGGGCCTCCACCACGGCGATGTCGTCCACGTGGAAATTGGGGATGATCCGCATGGGCTCGACCGCGGTCGGTGCGACGTCGTCCCGCTGTGTGACCGCGAGCGACGCGGCGTCGACCGGCGCGAGCCCGAGCGCGCTTCGGTACCAAGCGACTTCTCGGTCGGGCGCGCGCGACCCGAGGATGATCGAAGCCAGCACAGCCGGTCGATCGCTCGTCAAGACGGCGCGCCGTCGCTTTTCATCTGGATGATCTGGATGTAGTTGCCGTCCGGATCGAGGAGGGTTCCGAAGAGCCCGACGCCGCGGTCCTCCACCTCGACCACCCACGACGCGCCCACCTCGTCGATCTGCGCGGCGGCGGCGTAGGCGTCTTCCACGTGGAAATTGAGGATGACGCGGCCGGGCTCGGGGTTCTTGTCCGCGACGTCGGTGCGCCCGTCGATGAGCAGTGCCACTCCGCCGAAGTCGAGGAACCCGTCTTCGCTCTGCTCCGGGCGCAGGGCCGCCACGTACCAGGCGCGGAGGCGGTCCGGGTTGGTGGTGCCGAGCAGGATGCTTCCGAGCGTGGGCATCGCCATGTTTCCTCCCTTGCCGTGCCGGACGTGCTACGACCCCGAGCCGGAACGTGCGCTCGCAGCGGGCGAGCCCGCGCCGTTGACTTCGAACGTGTTGCCGGCGGAGTCCTTGAACCACGCGGTCTTGAACGCGCCGGTGTCGTGGATTTCGCCGTCGCGCGTCACGCCTGGGAGGTCGTCGTAGTGCTCGAAGCGCACGCCCCGGGCCTTGAGCTCCTGCACGGTGCCCTCGAGGTCGTCGACGTTCCAGAGCGCGGTGGTTCCTTTGTTCGTCCCGGCGAACTCCGACTCGTAGACCATGAGGACGCTGGCGCCGCTCCGGTACTGGACCACGTTCGGCGAGCGGTCCACTGTCGTGAGGCCCAGCGTCGTCCCGTAGAACTCCGCGGCCTCGTCGATATCGTCGACCGGCACCATCGTTGTCACGTCTGTGTTCCCCAACATGGCGGCCTCCTGCTCGCTTCGCTTCCCCGGTGTACGACTGGCAGGGTCACCGGAACTCATCGGTGACGGCTGAGCCCTCGTTGCGTCCTCAGCCCTGACGTCGTTACGTTGTTTCGTGACGCTGTAACGATTCACCGGTCCCGAGGAGTGCGCCGTGGGAACGCCCGTCACGTACGAGCTCAAAGGCAACATCGCCAGGATCACCATGGACGACGGCAAGGTGAACGCCCTGTCCCCCGCCATGCTCAGCGGGATCGATGCGGCCTTGGACCGGGCCGCCGCCGACCGAGCGCCGGTCGTGCTCCGGGGACGTGACGGCGTGTTCTCGGCCGGGTTCCATCTGCCCACACTCCGGGCCGGCGGGCCCGACGCGCGCGACATGGTCGGCGAGGGGTTCGAGCTCGCGGTGCGAATGCTCTCGTTCCCGCTGCCGGTCGTCATCGCCTGCACCGGCCACGCCATCGCGATGGCTGTGTTCCTGTTGCAGTCGGGCGACTATCGCGTCGGGGCAAGCGGTCCGTACCGGCTCACCGCGAACGAGGTGGCGCTCGGCATCACGATGCCGCGCGCCACAATCGAGATCTCCCGACAGCGGCTGGCGCCGGCCCACTTCAACCGGGCCATGATCAACGCGGAGGTGTACTCCCCTGAGGACGCCGTCGACGCCGGGTTCCTCGATCGCGTGGTGCCCCCGTCGGAGCTCGACAGCGCCACTCGCGATGTCGCGGTCGAGTTGGGCCAACTCGACTTGGACGCCCATGCCGCAACCAAGCTCGCTGCTCGAGACCAGGCGCTGCGCGCGATCCGAGCGGGCATCGAAGCGGACGGCGGCGAGCTTCGGTCAACGGCCTGAGGACACGCTCGTGCCCAGAACGAAGCAGCGGACGCCGGAGCTGCGTGATCGCGTCGTGCAAGTCGCGGTCGAGATGCTCGCAAGCGACGGCGTTGCTGCGTTCACGACGCGACGGGTCGCACAGGAGGCCGCCACCTCCACGCCCGCCGTCTACGAGCTGTTCGGCGACAAGGCGGGTCTCGTACGCGAAGTGTTCTTCGAGGGCTTCCGAATGCTGCGGCACCGCTTTGCGCAACTCGAAGATTCCGATGATCCGCGAGCCGACCTCCTTCGCCTTGTCGACCTGTTCCGCGAGTTTGCACGTGCGAACCCGGTACTAACCGAGGTGATGTTCTCGCGGCCGTTCGCCGACTTCGACCCCGGGCCGGACGAGCTCGCAGCCGGGAGCTCCGTCCGGGAGTTCATCCTCTCGCGCGTGCGGCGGTGCATCGATGCGGGAGTGGTGGCCGGTGACGAGACCGACATCGCCCATGCGCTGCTCGCGCTCGCGCAAGGCCTCGCGCTCCAGGAGCGGGCGGGGTGGCTCGGCACCACGGAGACGTCCGTCGATCGTCGCTGGGCGCTGGCGTTCCGCGCCGCGCTCGACGGTCTGGGTCCGCCGCGGCGCTAGCGACCCTCGAAGGCCGCCGGATTCGGCGTCTGCATCTCGGCGCGGAACCGATCGAACGACCAAGGCCAGGTGGCCGGGATACCCCGATCGTCGAGGTACCAGCTGCGGCAGCCCGTCACCCAGACCGTGTGCTTGGCCGCTTCGACGCGTGCGGCTTCGTGCTGATCCATCGCCGCGTGCGTCGCGCTGATCTCGCGGCACTCACCCGAGCGGAGCCGTTCGACGAGCTTCAAGATGTAGGCGAACTGCAGCTCGGCCACCTCGATCAGCGAGAAGTTGCCCACCGGACCGTTCGGACCGTTGAGCATGAAGAAGTTCGGGAAGTCCGGAATGGAGATCGACATGTACGCGTTGGGTCGCTTCGCCCAGGCCTGATCGAGGGTCTGACCGTCCCGCCCCTTCACGGTCATCGGTCGCATGAACGCATCGGTCTTGAAGCCCGTCGCGAGCACGAGCACATCGAGCTCACGGAGCCGGCCGTCGCGCGTGCGAACACCGGCCGGTTCGATGCGCTCGATCGCCTCCGTCACAAGCTCGGCATTCGGCTGCTGGATTGCCTCGTAGAAGTCGGGCGAGATGATCAGTCGCTTGCAGGCCGCCTGGTAGTCGGGGCGGAGCCGTTCGCGCAGCTCGGGGTCGCGCACCTTGTCCTCGAGATTGGACCGGCACGCGTCCGCGACCATCTGCATCTCGGGCGAGTTCGCGTTGACGATCGCGTTGGCGAACACGTCGAAGAACTGGGTGAGCTGCGTGCGCAGCTCAGATAGGCGCGCCGGGTCGGCCCGAAAGCCTGCGTGGTCCTCGTCCGAATAGGGCGGGTTGTCCGCCTGGAGAACCCACTGGGCCGTCCGCTGGAAGAGCGTGAGCTCCCTGACCCGTCCGACAAGAGCGGAGACCATCTGCACGGCGGTCGAGCCGGTGCCGACGATACCGACGCGCGCGCCGTCGATCGTGACGTCGTGATCCCAGCGTGCGCTGTGGAAGAGCGCGCCGTCGAAGTCGTCCATGCCTTCGATGTCCGGGATTCTCGGGTGATGGAGGACACCGGTTGCCGCGATCACGACGTCGACTTCGTCGCGGTGGCCGGCCGCCGTCGCGATCTCCCAACGGCCATCGTCGAACCGACAACTTGTGACCTCGTCGCCGTACCGAACCCGGCCGTCGATGCCGTGGTCGCGAGCGACCTGTTCGAAGTACGCCTGGATCTCTTCGCCGGGCGAGTAGCGGTGGGTCCACTCCGGACGGGGGGCGAAGGAGTAGGAGTACAGGTGCGACGGGACGTCGCAGGACAGGCCCGGGTACGTGTTCTCACGCCACGTCCCACCGACCCGATCAGCCTTCTCGTAGACCGTGAAATCGGTCAGGCCTGCCTCCTGCAGCTTGATCGCGCTGAGGATGCCCGCCATGCCCGCGCCGATGACCGCGAACCGTAACGGGCGCGCCGTTTCGGACCGAGCCCGCTCCCCGTCTCCGTCCACGTTCGCGCTCACTCTCCTTTTGCCTTCGTAGGCCGTCGTACGTTATTCGGCGCGAGAGGCGATCTGTGCCGTGCCCTCACGTCCGGTGCGGCGGCCCGGAATGGACGAGGAGTGTCACCCCGTGAACGTCGGTTGCACGACGACCGGCGTCGGCGTCGGTGCAGGTGGCGGCGTCGGTTGCACGATGTCGCTGATCCGACCCACCCGATCGCCGCTGCCGCCCAACCCGATCTCGGTGAACCACACCGTGCCCCCGGGGCCGGGGTTGATCACGAAGGGATCCGACGTCGCGACGGGCAACGCGACCGACGTGATCTCACCGGTCGTCGTGATGCGACCGATCGCCGCCGGTTGACCGCTCAGCGCATACCACAGGGCTCCGTCGGGACCGGCCGTGATGCCTGTCGGCTCGCTCGGACCCGGTTGGGGCAGGTCGAAGCCGCCGACGGCACCTCCGGTGGTGATCGTGCCGATGCGCGCGCTGTTCTGGAGCGTGAACCACAGCTTCCCGTCCGGGCCGGTCACGATCCCGGTCGGGTTGCTCTGGCCTGCGGGAAGAGCAATCTCGACCAGGCTCGCCTGCACTTTGGCAGCCGCCGGGTCGAGGTGACCGATCGCGTTGCCGAGCTCCTCGGT
>JBKOZX010000121.1:0-2312 GCA_046726115.1 Actinomycetota bacterium
ACCCGCCGCCGTCGCGTCGAGCGTCGTCTGCCCACCCGGTCCCCCCAGCCCCCAGGCCTGTGTTTGTCCACAGGCTAATCCCGTCCCCGTACCGGCGAACGCGCACAGTGGTCGCCGCCGCGGACAGGCAGGGGATGTTCAGCCGCCGTTCGGCCGCTATTCGCCCGGACCGATGCCGACCGCAGCGACGCGGGCCTATCCTCACGGCGCAGCGAGACCGACCAAGTGCCGCACCGCGCGAGGAGATCGTGGGCAGGGTCGCCGTCAAGGGAGTCACGAAGCGGTTCGCCGATGTGACAGCGATCGACGACTTCACGCTCGAGGTCGCCGACAAGGAGTTTCTCGTCCTCTTGGGCCCTTCGGGCTGCGGGAAGTCCACCGCCCTCCGCATGATCGCCGGTCTCGAGGAGCCGACCAAAGGCACGATCGAGATCGGTGACCGCACCGTCAACGACATCGAGGCGAAAGACCGCGATATCGCGATGGTGTTCCAGAGCTACGCGCTCTATCCGCACATGACGGTGCGCAAGAACATCGAGTTCCCGCTGAAGAGCCGCAAGGTGCCCAAGCTCGAGCGAGATCGCCTCGTTGAGGAGACGACGTCGATGCTCGGGCTCGAGTCGCTGATGGAGCGCAAGCCGGCGCAGCTCTCGGGCGGCCAGCGTCAACGCGTGGCGCTCGCCCGCGCGATCGTCCGGCGGCCGCAGGCGTTCCTCATGGACGAGCCGCTCTCGAACCTCGACGCCAAGCTCCGGGTGCAGACACGCGCCGAGCTCATCGAGCTCCGTCGCCGGCTGCGGGCGACGATCGTCTACGTCACCCACGACCAGGTCGAGGCGATGACCATGGGCGATCGCATCGCCATCCTGGACCAGGGCGTGCTGCAACAGGTCGCGCCACCCCAGGAGGTCTACGCGCGTCCGGCCAACTTGTTCGTGGCGCAGTTCATCGGCAACCCACCGATGAACACGATCACGGGCGACGTGACCCGCGCCAACGGCGATGTCGGCGTGCAGATTCCCGGCGGCGTCCTCCCGCTGCCGCCCGCCCTCGCTGCCGCGGTCGAGCGCGGCGGCTTGGAGCACGTCGTGGTGGGTGTGCGGCCCGAGCACCTTGCGTTCGGCGACGGCCCGCTCCGGGCGACGGTGTCGGTGGTCGAGTCGCTCGGCCACGAGCTGCACGTGATCTGCCGGCTGCAGGACGGCCAGCTCGTGATCGTCCGCCTGGCGTCGAGCGTTCCGCCGCCGGCGGTGGAGAGCGAGGTCTGCCTCGCTGCCGACGCGGCGAGCCTCCACGTGTTCGACGCTGCAACCGCGGAGCGCGTGGACGTATGACCACGCCGGTCGAGTCGGCCGTGGATCTCGGCTCCGGCGAGCCGGCCACGACCGCGACCGAACGGCGAAAGCGCCGCTTCAGCCGGGGGGTTCGAGAAGCCGGACTCGGGTACCTGCTGCTCCTTCCGGCCTTCCTGATCTTCTCCGTCTTCGTCTTCTATCCGTTCCTGCGCAACTTCTATCTCGGCTTCTTCTCGACTCCGCCGTTCCCGGGGCAGCCGAAGAACTACGTCGGGCTCGACCAGTACAGAGACGTGCTGTCGTCGACGGACTTCCTCGACAGCCTGAAGACCACGATCACGTTCGCGATCATCACCGTGCCGGTCGGGATCGCGCTCGGCATCCTGCTCGCCGTCATCGCGCACCAGAAGCTCAGGGGCGTCGGGATCTACCGCGCGTTCTTCTCCTCGACCGTCGCCACGTCGATCGCGGTGGCGGCGGTGATCTTCGGGACGCTGCTCAGCCCGCAGGTCGGGCTGCTGCAGGGCATTCAGACAGAACCGTCCATCCTCCAGAACCCGTCGCCGATCATCGACATCAACTTGCCGGTGATCCGGAGCTTCATCCCGTCCGTCTCGTTGACGGCGGTCGCGGTGACGACGATCTGGCAGAGCCTCGGTCTGAGCTTCATCCTGATGTCGGCGGGCCTCCAAGCCGTTCCCGACGAGCTCCAGGAGGCGGCCGAGATCGACGGCGCCGGGCCGTGGTCGCGCTTCTGGCGTGTCACGCTGCCGTTGCTCTCGCCGACGATCTTCTTCGCGTTCGTCGTCGGGTCGATCTTCGCCTTCCAGGCCTTCACGCAAATCGACCTGCTCACGCCGCGGGGCGGACCGTTGAAGACGACCAGCGTGCTCGTCTACTACATCTATGACCAGCTCCAGTTCGCGAAGAACGACGGCAAGGCGGCAGTACTGGCGATCGCGTTGTTCGGTGTGACCCTGCTCCTCACGCTGTTTCATTTCCTGTTCCTCGAGCGGC